>DHWT01000016.1 GCA_002413325.1 Chitinophagaceae bacterium UBA5175
TTGAATATGTAAAAGTAAAAATAAAAAGCCTGCCCGGAACCCGGGCAGGACTTTATTCTCTAAAACACCACAACTAATTATTTCCACCCTTTTTTAAACGGTTCGATTCATCATCTGCCCCACCTGAATGGCGGTTATTCCTTGCGCCCTGAACCACTTTACCAAAACGGTATGTAAATGTGAGACTCAGCTGCCGGGTGTCTCTGGTATTATAAAAAGTAGCCTCGGTCTGCTGGAAGTCAATACTTCCCCTCACCTGCTGCGTATAAAAGATATCGCGCAGGCCCAGTTTCAGGCTTCCTTTTTCTTTCATGATCTGTTTGGCTATGGCGGCCGAGGTTTGTCCCAGGGGTTGGATATAGACCTGACCTTCGATACCACGGGTCCGGTACCAGCCGGATAATTCAGCGCTCCAGCCCCTGCTGAACTTAAACATGTTGGTCATATTTCCCATGCCGGTTATGGCTTCCACGTTCAGGGCTTCGCCATAAAGTTCTCCGGTGAAATGATTGTAATTCACGTTCATATAAACCGTGGTTGTCCACCATTTGGTCAGCGGCATATTGAAGCTGACCGCAAGGCCCCCGCTCTCCCTTTTGCCGATATTTCCCCGACGAACGATCGTTGCATGGCCATCCTGCTGGAATGTTTCAGCAAAGAAATTCTGCGTATTGCTGTAATTCAGGGTTGTGGTCAATGCGTTGTGATAGGTGTGCGACAATTCAATATTGGTGCTGATTTGTGGCTGCAGGTACGGGTTCCCCGCCTGATAGGTATATTCATCCAGGAAAAATAAAAACGGGTTCAGGTCGCCATAATCCGGCCGGTCAATGCGCCTTCCAAAATTGAAATTGAAGGTATTCTTATCATTCAGCTCATAGGTAACATATGCTGTAGGGAATGCATTGACATAAGATTTTTTGAATGAAGAATCATTGTTTTTTATAGTATATATATTTCCATACTGGTGGCCGTCGTAATTGGTATTTTCCACCCGGAGTCCGGCCTGGAAATTCCATTTCTTATATTTTTTTGTCAGGTTGATATAGGCCGCATTGATATTTTCATGGTAAACAAAATAATTGGTCTTGGTCGTATCCGGCATATATTCCGTTCCGCTTACATTAAAATAATTTGCTTTGTTATCTGTGGCTACAAAACTGGTCTTCAGTCCGGCCTCCAGTTTAAAGTCATGCTGGAAAGGATGTGAATAGTCCGTTTTGAAACTGTAGATATTGATGGTGGAAGGCAGGTCCCCGCTTAGGGTATTCGAATCCAGGGGTGTCATGGCCGGGTCATACGTGTTGTTCTGGAACAACTGGCTGCTCGAAGATTTGTAATAGATATAATCCAGGTCTGCCGTAAGTTCCCGCCCGCTGGAATCAAACTGTCTCCTGAAATTCAGGTTCATGGCACCATTGGACCAGAGGCTTTGCATATTACCAAACGACTGCACGAGGGAGTCTGTAACCTTATTTCCATCTTTTAATGAAATATAGCTCTGTGAATTATTCGTTTCATCATTCTGGTAGCCGCTGAGTACAATGCCCAGGGTCGTTTTGCTGTCCAGGAAATAATCCATACCCACTTTTAAATTCAACTCGGGAGAACGGAATATCATATGCGTATTCTGCGTGAATATGGAATTGATTTGTTTATCACCCGCATTCAGGTAATTCCGGTTGATGTCCAGGTTCTGAAATCCCTGCCAGTAAGTATATCCCCCGTTAAAGAAAATATTGAATTGATTCACCCGGTAATTCAGGTTCAGGCTGCCGCCCGGTTTTGCATATTCACCCTGGGTATAGGTCATCGTAGTGGATCCGTTGAACCCCCGGGCTTTATTTTTCTTTGTTTTGATATTGATGATCCCCGAATTACCGGCCGCATCATATTTAGCTGAAGGATTGCTCATGATTTCCAGCTGGTCAATGGCAGAAGAAGGCAGACTTTTTAGATACACCGCCAGCTGGGCCCCGGTCATATAAGTTGGCCGGTCATCAATCATGATGGTCACTCCCTGTTTTCCCTTAAGGCTGATATTTCCGTCCTTATCAACGGATACGCCCGGGGATTTTTCAAGAACATCCATTACGGAGGTTCCGGAATTAGCCGGAGAAGCGTCCACATTCACCACGATCCGGTCAGATTTCTGTTCGATAAATGGTTTTTTAAACACCACGGCAACGGACTGCAGTTCGGTATTTTGTTTTTTCATGATCTGAACAGGCAGTTCAAACGTATTCAATCCGGCCCCGATCGTAAAGACTTCGCTACTCAGGGGGCTGTGCCCGATGGCCGAAATATATACCTGATAAGATCCTGCCGGAACTGCGATAAAACGGAAATGACCTTCTTTATCGCTCATTGAAGTTTTAAAAGGAATGCTATCGGTTCCTTTCACCAGGGAAACACTTGCGGACTCCAGGGGCTTGCTATTTTCATCCCGGACGGACCCTTTAATAATTGTTTGGGCATTTAAATAGCCGGAAAAGGCCAAAAGCAGCAGGGTTGTAATGATTTTCATGTTTCAAAGTTTAGCTTGGTACTATTGTTCGATAGTTACAAGTCAAAGATTAGTACTAAGTATAACATAGAACAATGCAATGTGTTAGAAGGCTGATTTTATTGATAACCGGAAAAAGCCTTATAAATCATTGGACGCAATCCTTTGAAAGATGTTGCAGTCCCCCCTGCCTTTTAATGGGAGGAAGGACGGGATTGGCTGACCAGCGGTCAGTTCTTCGGCAGTTTGGATGCCTGGGTGGTCGTATACTGTTTTTTAAGGAAATAGTAGAGCAATCCCCCTCCGAAAACGAGCAGGGTGGATATGATTTCAGCCTGAGTTGGATGAAATCCAAAGATGGAATACCGGGTATTGACCCTGATTTTTTCTATTAAAAACCGTTCAATCCCATTGATGAAGAGGTAAAAGGCAAAGAGCGTACCCGGTACGCGCATTTTTTTACGCAGGGACCAGATCAGGAAAAATAATCCGACGCAAACGATGGTCTCATAAAAGGGGGTGGGAAATACCGGTAACGGAAGATAACTGCAATAAGGGCCGCTACAGCCGGGAATTTTTACACCTTCCCCGATTACATTATGCGGGTAGGTATAGCCGAATAACCAGTTTGGAAGAAAAGAAGGCCCTTTTAAAGCCAGGTGGGGAACGTTTAAAGAGCCGAACTGGCTCAAATAAAAATCACTGTTTTTTGCGACTTCCTCCTGAAAAATCTGTGCGGAACCCGGAATGGTTTTCAGATCCGGCCCCACGGCATATGCGCTGTTCACGATACCCCAGTCTCCGTCTCCCGCAACCTGGCATCCGATCCTGCCGGTTCCATAAGCCAGCATGAGTGCCGGCGCTGCGGCATCGTTCAAATGCCAGAACCCGATTTTATGTTTGCGGGCATAATACCAGATAGCCAGGGCTGCCATGATCAGACCGCCGTAAAAAGTAAGTCCGCTGAAGGAAATCAGGGATTGCACCGGATTTTTTATGAAGTCATCCCAGGTTTCAAGACTGTTAAAAATTTTTGCGCCCAGGAACCCGAACAGGGCTGCAAAAATGACGATATCCCCTACCCGGTCGTGCGGCCAGATGCGGATCTTTCTTTCCTCCGGAACCGGTAATTTCTGCTTATTCTTTTCACGCCATTTTAAACCGGCAAAGACCAGTCCCAGGGCAAGACCCGCCCAGCCGTTTCCTGCGGAAGAAAAAATAAAATCTGCCGGGTTCTGATTCAAAGAGGTATCCGCCGTGAACAGTCCGATGATTTTATATCCGATCAAAAAACCCAGGATGAAATTGGTTAACAGTTCTCCCGGGCTGGCGATTTTACCTGCAACAATGGTTTCTTCTTCCGCCTCCAGGAGACCCTGTCTTTCTTTTCGCTTCAGTTCCGCGGTAAGCACAGCGGCAGCGCCGATAAAGGAAAGCGCCACAAAAAAACCAAAGGAATTAACAAAATGAAGGAACTTTAAATCCAGTCCAAATAAGTCCTTAACAGCGTAATATAAATTCGGATACATAGGAGTTGCAAGATAAGGTTAAAAACCTGAGAGAAGCTTCGTATCCTTGCCTGAAATTGAGAGCCTATGCAAAAAATTGCTGTCATTGGTGCCGGTACGATGGGGAATGGTATCGCCCATGTTTTTGCCCAATATGGTTTTCAGGTTCACCTGGTAGATCTACGTGGGGAACAATTGGAAAAAGCCCTGGCGACCATTTCAAAAAACCTCGACAGGCAGGTGCAGAAAGGGACGCTCCCTGCTGAAGAAAAATCTAATATACTCGGTCGCATTCGTCCTGTACAGGTGATCAGGGACGGTGTCCGGGAAGCTGGTCTTATTATTGAAGCTGCCACAGAAAATGAAGCCATCAAAATGCAGATTTTTCGCGAGCTGGATGAACTGGCTTTGCCCGAAGCCATTTTAGCCAGTAATACTTCTTCCATATCCATCACCCGGATTGCTGCGGTCACCAGTCGCCCCCAGCAGGTGATTGGGATGCATTTCATGAACCCGGTACCGCTGATGAAACTGGTGGAAGTGATCAATGGATATGCAACGAAGCCCACCGTTACGGAAAAAATAATAGAACTGTCTGTGCAATTGGGAAAAACACCCTGTGTTGTGAATGATTATCCGGGATTTATTTCAAACCGCATCCTGATGCCGATGATCAATGAAGCGATCCTCAGCCTGCAGGAGGGTGTTGCATCTGTTGAAGCCATCGATACGGTCATGAAACTGGGTATGGCCCATCCCATGGGCCCTTTGCAGCTGGCTGATTTTATCGGGCTCGATGTTTGTCTCGCTATCTTGAAAGTCCTACAGGAAGGATTTGGTAATCCCAAATATGCACCTGCAACATTATTGGTAAATATGGTGGCTGCCGGTAATCTGGGCGTAAAATCCGGCGGCGGGTTTTACAATTATCGCAGCGGGTTAAAAGAACTTGTGGTCAGTGAGAAATTCAGAACGGCTCACTGATCCTTGAGTTTTCACCCGCCTTCGCCATGTTGCTACGGGAAAAGCATTTTGGGATTCCTATAATAACTCACCTGGTCCGGGCCGTAGGTTTCAGATTTTACAAATTGTGCATTCCCTAATTGAGGCGATGGTATGCCCCCGGGTAATAGGAGTTCCTGGTTGGTAAGGATACGGATTTCATCCCAGGAACCTGCGTTTATAAAAGATTGCAGCAGTTTGGCGCCGCCTTCCACGAGCAGGCTCATGATCTGTAAAGAATGGAGGGCCGACAGGATGGAGGCCGGATCTGGTCTTTCCAAAGGTATTTTTTTAAAGATCAGGTCTCCGGAAAGGCTGTCTTTTTTCCCGTTCAGAATGATGGTGGGAGCAGTTCCGTCAAATATATTCAGGGAAACCGGGAGCCTGAGCTGATGATCCACCACGATACGTACCGGATTCTTCCCGGTCCATAAACGCGCGGTCAGTTGTGGATTATCCAGCATGGCTGTATTTGTTCCGATCAGGATACCGGCCTCCTCCGTTCTCCATTTATGTACAAGCCGGTTGGACCAGGCATTGGAGATCCCGGTTCGTTTGCCCTGCTCCGCCGCAATTTTGTGATTGGCTGACTCGGCCCATTTCAAAATTATATAGGGCCGTTTATTCAGGTGAAATGTAAAAAAACGGTGGTTCTTTTCTTTTGCCAGATCCTCCAGTACCGGGAATTCTACTGCCACCCCCTGAGTCCGTAACTTTTCTATTCCCTTCCCGTCGACCAGGGGAAACGGATCCCGGCAGCCAATGACTGTCTTTTTAATTTTCTCTCCCAGGATCAGTTCGGTGCAGGGCGGCGTTTTACCATAATGACAGCAGGGTTCCAGGGAAACATACAGTGTGGAAGAAGGAATCAGGACCCGGTCGGCTGATTTCACCGACTGTATGCAGTTGACTTCTGCATGGGGTCCCCCGTAAATTCCATGGTATCCCTCTCCAATAATCCGCCCATCATGAACCAGTATGGCGCCCACCAGGGGATTGGGCGCAGTGTAACCTGCACCCAGGTCTGCCAGCTGCAAACATCTTTGCATGAAAACAGCATGTGGGGTATGTTCCATGAATTGTGCCGGAAAGTAAACGGGAGTGGTCATGGCTGCAATTTAAATCATTGTAAGTTTGCCGGATGACAATAGAATCTGCAAACCGGTTACTCATCGCATCCCTCACCGGTATGTACGACGAACGGGAAGCAGCCTCGGTCAGTTCTCTGGTCATGGAACGCCTTACGGGAATGCCGAAAAGTTTGCGTGTGCTACATAAAACGGAACCGTTCATGCAGCAGCAGGAGGAGCTGTTCGGTCAATACCTGGCAGACTTACTTAAAAGCCGCCCGGTGCAGTATGTCCTGAACGAAGCCTGGTTCGGTCCCCTGCCTTTTTATGTGGATGAACAGGTGCTGATTCCCCGTCCGGAAACGGAAGAACTGGTCGACTGGCTGTTGAAAGATCAGGTTTCCGGGGAACCGGGATTACGGGTTCTTGATATAGGTACCGGAAGCGGATGCATACCGGTGTATATCAAAAAAAAGCGGCCGGACTTCCAGGTGATGGCGTTGGACATCAGTGAAGCGGCCCTGGATATTGCTAAAAAAAACAGCGGGATCCATGGTGTGGAAATAGAATTTATATCTGGTGATATCCGCATACCAGAGCAATGGAACAAAATACCGGCGATGGACCTCCTCATCAGCAATCCTCCCTATATACCTGAAAAGCAGAAGCAGGTCCTGGAAAAACATGTGAGGGACTTTGAACCGTCCCTGGCGCTATTTGTGCCGGATGAAGACCCGATCCTTTTTTATAAAATAATCGGGGATTTCGCCATCCGAAAATTGCGGCCGGGCGGCACGCTTTATTTAGAGATCCACCACGATTATGCCCGGGATATCATACAGTGGTACCAGGGAAAGGGATTTGTTCCAGAATTAAAAAAGGACTTCTCCGGTAAGCACAGGATGATAAAAGCGGGCCGGCCATGATTTACCGGTTCATGCTGCTAATCCATTATTTTTGCGCATCCAAAAAATAATGAA
>DHWT01000260.1:0-5831 GCA_002413325.1 Chitinophagaceae bacterium UBA5175
GACAAGATAGATATCAGGCTGACCCGCCTGGGTGGAGGGTTCGGCAGGCGGTCTTACGCACACTGGCTGGTGGAGGCAGCACTCATCTCCCGGAAAATGAATGCACCTGTTAAACTCATATATACGCGTGAGGACGATATGACTTCCGGCATTTATCGCCCGGCCTACCATGCAAGGTACCGGGCTGCATTGGATCCTGCCAATAACCTGATTGCTTTTCACGTAAAAGCGGGAGGCATTCCGGAAAGTCCGCTGGCCGCCAACAGGTTTCCGGCCGGAGCAGTGGATAATTATCTGGCTGAGGAATGGACAATCCCTTCCAATATTACAGTGGGTTCATTCAGGGCGCCCGGATCCAATTTTATGGCCGGTGCTGAGCAGTCATTCCTGGATGAACTGGCAGTGGAAACAGGCAGGGACCCCATCGAATTCCGTCTCGAAATGCTCCGTCGCGCCAGGTCCAACCCCGTTGGTAAGGACAATGATTACGACGCCGCCCGCTATGCCGGGGTGCTGGAGCTGGTAAGGGAAAAATCAGGCTGGGGCAGGGAACAGCCCGGCGTCCACCGGGGTGTGTCAGCCTATTTCTGCCACAACACCTACGCAGCCGAAGTACTGGATATCGCGATCCAAAACAATCAGCCGGTTGTTCAAAAAGTGTATGCGGCAGTGGACTGTGGCATAGTCGTCAATCCGGACGCTGCCGTCAACCTGGGTGAAGGGTGCATTGTGGATGGTATCGGAAACGCTCTTTATGGTGAGATGTCCTTTCAGAAAGGGGTGCCTGATAAAAATAATTTTGATACATACCGAATGATCAGACATAGTGAGGCGCCAAAGTCTGTCGAGATACATTTCGTGAAGAACGATATTGATCCGACAGGACTTGGGGAGCCTTTGTTCCCGCCCATCTTCGGGGCGCTCGCCAATGCGATGTACCGGGCCACCGGCAACCGGGTGTACCAGCAACCGTTTATGGGGAATAAGCAGAAATTGGGATAGCGTGTACCTGCTGGCACAGGCTGACAGATGGAAATATCACGCTTCATTACAACGCATCGCCGGGTTGAGTTGGAGATCAGAAGCGCGGGGCGGCTGCGAATGCTATGTTATCCATTGACGGGATCATTTCCTCCCCTCTTATCGCTTTGATTATTTCAGACTGCACGTATTCACTGCTGCGCTCCGGGTTAGCGAGCGAAGCTTTGATCAGGTCTTCCATGCTCCGGTGGCCCGAATGCCTTTCTTTATCGCCTTCGCCTGCCGGTTCCCTGTTTTCCGGCACGATCAGAAAGTTGTTGTCCCTACATATCGGTTTTTACAGTACGTTTCAAAACATATCAAGTTGGCCATATTCATATGAACACGGAGGGTCAAAAACGGTGAGAAATAATTAAATACCCGCCTGTTTGAAAATGAAAAAAAGCAAACAGTCATTAGAAAGCCGGCAGGTTTACAGAAGGACGGGACAAAAGCTGCCTGAGTAATGTAATATTTTACTGACTTTTGTGGTCCGATTATCAATTAGTATGAACCCTGACAACACAGACGCTTCCACGGAACCTTTACTGGCTTACTTCGACCGGCTCATTCCCCTGGACGAGGAAGAAAAAGAACTGGTCAGGGCAAAGTTTCATCCCCGGCTTTTCCGTAAGAGACAATATGTATTGCAGGAAGGGGATTTGTGTACTCAATTCTATTTTGTGGCCCGCGGTTGTTTGCGGTTATTTAAAATTGATGAGAAAGGCAATACACATATACTTCAGTTTGCTGCTGAAAACTATTGGATTAATGACCTGGGAAGTTTCCATAGCGTAAAGCCCTCCGTATTGAACATAGATGCGCTGGAAGATACCGTTGTCATGCAGATCAGCCGCGATGACCTGATATCTCTTTATATCCAGGCTCCCAAGTTTGACCGCATCTTTCGTGTGCTATTAGAAAACAGCTTTGTTCGTTTGCAGGAGCGGCTTCTGCAAAACATTAGTTCTACGGCCGAAGACCGTTACCAGTCTTTTCTGGAGATCTACCCACACCTGATTAATCGTCTTTCACAAGTACAGATAGCAGCCTATATAGGTATTACTCCGGAGTTTTTGAGCCGCTTGCGGAACAGGAGAACGAAGGCGCCCAAAACGCCAAAATCTTAAACCAGATCAAGACTATTTCTTAAACAAGGTCATTGGAGCAACCCGCTTCCGTGACTGAGATTTGCATTCAGTAATCATTCATTCAATTAAAAGAAATAGTCATGACACAGAAAACAAAAGTAGCCGTTATCGGTCTTGGAAATATCGGAACAGCCGTTGCGGCAAATCTGGTAAAAGGGAACCGTTCAGTTATTGTTGCCGACAGAAAGATGGAAAAGGCAAACAAACTTGCCCGGGAACTGGGAAACTTAGCGCAGCCATCGGAAATTCCAGATGCTATTAAAAAAGCAGATATTATCGTGTTTGCTGTTTGGTTCGATGCAATCAAAGAACTGTTCAATACCTATGCAGCAGAGCTCCGGGGTAAGATTATTGTTGATCCGTCAAACCCGATTGCGCCGGACGAAAAAGGCGGATTTAAAAAGATTATCGGAGAAAATCAGTCTGCCGGCGAAATGCTTTCCTCACTGCTTCCCAAAGGGGCCAGGCTGGCCAAAGCACTGGGCACACTGGGCGTGGCTTCACTGGCAGGTGCTGCATTTCAGGAACCTGCCCATGTTTTATTCTACGCTACGGATGATGCCGGTATTAATTCTGCCATTGAAGAATTAATCCGTGACGCCGGCTTCGAGCCTGTTCGGGTTGGTGGTATTGACCAATCCATTCGTATCGAAGTATTCGGCGGTCTGCATGAATTTGGTGCATTGGGTAAAACAGTTACCGTATCGGAAGTAAAAGAGAAAAATATAGCTTCTGTTCCCGTGCCAGTCCGTTGATAACCACATTCTGAAAAAATTTAGTTGCAAATCCATAAATAAAAAAAATGAACAGAAGACCGGCAATTCTGGTTGGATTATTTCTGATTTTAATTCATACCTGTTCTGCAAATCCGAATGACACGGTAAGATTTGTTTCCGAAAATGTTACCCTCTTTTTAAATCCCGGCATAGGCAGGGATAATAATGCCGGAATGAAGGACAGCCCGTTGCGAACTTTAAATGAAGCAGCCCGCAGGGTAAACACCCTAAAAGGCACTGGCGCAATCACTATACTTCTATCGGAGGGTATTTACAGCCTGGATTCTGTGGCTAAGTTTCAACCGGCGGACTGGAAGTTCACACGGATCAATCGCCTTACCATCCGGGCAGTATCATTACCTGATGACAGCGACTGGCAGCCGGCTAACATGCCGGTTATCGTTTCTGTAATGCCATTGGCAAAAGACGATTTCGGCACTACCGCATACGGTATACAGGTAGAAACCGATCATGTTACCATTCAGGGTTTACGGGTATTGGGCACGCCGGTACATGAGAAGCCCGCCGAAGGCATCGTGCAGCGGGTTTATCCTATTGTCAGGGAAGGCCGTAACCTGGACGATCTGAGAATAACGCAGTGTCTGTTTATTGGTGACAGGATTGCGATCCCTAACCACCTGCCCATATTGGCAGACGGACAAGGTATAGTTGTTGATCACTGTGTATTTTATCATGTTAAGGATGGCGTAGTGTTTTTTCTTTCAGACCGCCCGGCCGAACATTGCGAAATGCATCATAACCTGATGATAGGCAATTATGGTGCCGCCGTATGGTCATGGTCACTGGCGCCGGATTTCAAATTTTACAATAATGTTATCGCAAATACCAACATCTTTTGGATTTTAAATAAAAATGAACAGGCGTCATTTAACATATCCAACTCCATGGTGCTGGGCTATAATGAACTGGTGAATCAGGGTGGCGGGGCATTGGATTTTGGGTCGGCCGGCAACCCCAAAAAATTAATATTCGGCGCAAATGTCAACATTCAAAAAGAAGCGAAAGTGGATGTAGAAGAAGATCAGACAAAACGAAACTATCTTCAACTGAAACCCGGCACATTGGGTGCAAATCTTGGCGCCGGCTTATTTTCAAATTAGATTCACGAATGGCGAAAGCGCCAGATAATTTTTTTCGCTCCATTTAAAAAAATAACAGATACTCTTTATATTATATGAAGTCTATTTTAACCTCATTGTTCATTCTTTTTTGCCTGTACGGTTTTAGCCAGACTTCAACACCGAAACCCCTGAGACATTTTATGCAGGCAGGTCCTTCACCGGCAAATGAAATACAATACGGAAACAACCCAAAAGCCGGTCATTATGTTAATGTTGGAGATGCAAGGATATATTATGAAATATATGGTGAAGGAAGACCCCTTGTTATTCTGCATGGCGGCATTTTTGGATCAACCTACGAGATGCATCAATTCATTGACAGCCTGTCCAAACAGTATCGGGTAATTGCCATCTCAACCCGTGGTCATGGCAGATCCGAACTCGGGAACGAACCCATTACCTATGAACAAAAGGCAAATGATGTATGGGCGGTCATTCATGCTGTAACTAAAGACAGTGTGATCGTATTAGGCTTTAGCGATGGCGGTTATGCCGGTTACAAGCTGGCAGCCATGTACCCGCAATGCGTAAGGAAATTGATTGCGATCGGCGCCGCCGAATTGTATCCCGGTCTCCGGGATTTCACGTTTGACGCCAAACAAGGGGTCGCGTCAGACAGTGTTTACTGGAAGCAGCAATTCATGCTCATGCCTGAACCGCAAAGGCTACAGGAAATGTTCACCCTGCTGGGAAACATGTATAATCATCTTACATTAAATAAAGACTTTTTTCAAGCCATTCAATGCCCGGTTTTGGTGATGGCCGGAGACCGGGACCAGGGCAACCCGCCGCAACGTATTGTTACGACAGCGCAAATGATACCGCATAGCGAGACAGCCATCATTCCCCATTGTACGCATCCCGTTTTCCTGGAAAATTTTCCGGCAGTATGGGCCTGTGTGGTTCCTTTTCTGAAACAATAGACGTCGCATCACGTGAATTATCAAATCAGCCTTTATGAAACAGATAATAATGATTTTGTTTATTGTACTAGGCAGATTGTCAACGGCCACTGCACAGGAGTACCTATCGCCAACCCAACCCGTTGAATCCGGCAAAGCTCCAGGTGTAAAAGTCAAATGGCTAAGTACCCTTGGAGAAACAAAAACCTATGTACTGATATTTTCCCCGGGCGATGAGGTCAGATCGGGCCTAAACGATTTTGCTCTGAAGTACCATGTAAAGAGTGCTCATTTTACAGGGATCGGTGACGTTATTTCCGCCAAAGTTGGCTTCTTTGACTACGAACGGAAAATGTTCAGGATAATACCTCTTGACACATCAGAAATCACTTCTTTTATAGGCAATATTGCCATATTCAATGGCAAACCGATGGCTCACACACATGTCAGCGTCGCTGCAAAAGACGGTTCCGTTAAAGGTGGTCACCTGATTGAACTATATGTAGGTCCAACCCTGGAAGTTTTTGTTACCGTTGAACCCACGGCTATATATAAAAAGCTAGATACGAAGTATGATGCAGGAGTGATGGATCCTGGATTGGAAAAATAGCACCCGAAAATAAAATAATAATGAAAATTATTTTCTTAGCATCCATATGGAACTTTGTGCAGCTTACAAATTATCTATATGCACAATCAATCCGGATTGAGGTAAAAGATGAGCAGGCAAAACTTTATCCGGATAACAATAAGCAACCGTCATTGATCGTAAACGATTTGAAACACGGAGCCGGTTTATCGGGTGCTGTCGGACTCTGGGTTGAGGTTGGAACTGAAGGG
>DHWT01000260.1:6218-15718 GCA_002413325.1 Chitinophagaceae bacterium UBA5175
GGGATAAAGTAATGCGTGTGATTACTTTAAAGGCAATCCCAACTGTCAGAATCAATCGGAGCTACTTCATTTAATTGGCCGCCATCTTCTTACTTACTTTTTATGAAGCTTCTTTAATTATTTTGATTTTCTGCAACCATTTCTTCACTTTGGTTTCAGCTTCCTTTGCTTTTTCATCTTTGATAATAAAATACACACCGTCTCTTTCCACTCCTCCTTTAATTTCAAAGCCCTCCAAAACTTTGCTGTCTGGGCACAGTTCCTTTACCATTTGAAAACCGCTGCCTACCCCATAGCCTGCATTGGTATTGAACGGAATTACGGTTTTCCCGCTTAGTTTATATTGGACTAAAAATGTTTTCACCGGCGGCGGCATCTGCATATCCCAGGTTGGAAAACCAATAAACACCATATCATATTTTTCGATGCTGTCAACCTTCGTTTTCAACGGCGGTAAATATCCGGTTTTGATTTCATTTACCACCTGTTGCACCGTTTGCTGGTAATTTTCAGGATAAGGCTTCACGAGTTCAAGCGCTACCAGCCTGCCGCCCACATATCGTTGAATGATTTCCGCTATCGCCTTTGTATTATTTGTCCGGGATAAATATACAATCAGAATTTTTTCAGGCGGCATAGATTGAGCGTTTGAGCATGCTGTTATCATGCACAATACAAGTACGAAAGAAAATAATAACCTGTTTCTTATCTCAATTTTCATTCGTTAATTCATAACTGAATACCTAACGATCCGGTGGCAGAGCCCATACAGTATTAAAAACCTTAAACAGATTCAAACCTTTGCATCATGGCGTTAATGCTGCTGCCGGTTACTATTGCTTCTTCATTTTAACCGGCCTCATCAGATGGGAAAAAGTGAGCGAACCCATCTTCCATTTGCCGTTTTCTTTGATATATACTTCAGTCACCATAAACGGATTGACTACTTCGTTTCCGCCGACTACGGCCACCAGGTCGATGTCATTTAGCAGAATAGCTGTATTACCAAAGATGTTCACGATTACTGCGTAAATCTCGGCTTTCTTATACCAGATGCCGCCGCTTTTAATGGTAGAAAGTTCCTGGGTTTTCCCCCAGGTTCCTCCCATGTGAACAAACATGGATCTGTCATCAAACAGCACATTTAAAGAATCCACATTCTTGTCTGCCATCCAATTCCATTTCTGTTTTGAAAGGTCGATAATTTCCTGTTGTTCAGGTGTGTTATTCGTGGCAGATGTAATGGTTTCGTGTGGCTGTGCATAGGACGATTGCACACCCATGATTGCCAGAAACAGTCCGAGAATTTTTGCTTTCATCAGTTTTTAATTTAGATGTTTAAAATTGAGAAATTAACCAGGCATTATTAACGACCAACCATTTTTTGCATTTGTTCAGGGTAACGGGTGCCCTGCACTTCAATTATTGAAACGGCTTCACCAATTTCTTTCAGGTCACTGGCACTCAGGTAAATGGCCGCTGATGCCAGATTTTCTTCCAGGCGGTGAATTTTAGTGGTACCGGGAATAGGCACTATCCAGGGCTTTTGTGCCAATAACCAGGCCAGGGCTATTTGTGCAGATGTTGCCTTTCTTTCCTTTGCCATTTTACCGAGTAAATCAACCAGGGCCTGGTTTGCTTTCCGGTTTTCCTCTGAAAAGCGGGGAACAATGTTTCGAAAATCATTTTTATCAAACGCCGTATTTTCATTGATTTTTCCGGTGAGGAACCCTTTGCCTAAGGGGCTAAACGGAACAAAACCAATTCCCAATTCTTCCAATGCAGGAATTACTTCCCGTTCCGGCTCCCGCCACCAAAGAGAATATTCGCTTTGTAATGCGGCTACCGGTTGTACCGAATGCGCTTTTCGAATAGTAGAAACAGATGCTTCAGATAAACCGAAGTATTTCACCTTTCCCTCTTTGATCAGATCCTTAACCGTTCCGGCCACATCTTCAATGGGAACATTTGGATCTACACGATGCTGATAGAATAAATCGATCACATCGGTTCCCAGACGCCTCAGCGAGGCTTCGGCAACGGCCCTTATGTTATCGGGACGGCTGTCCAGTCCTGTAGCCGGTTTACCGTCTTTAAAACCAAACTTGGTTGCAATCACCACTTCTTTCCGGAAGGGCTCCAATGCTTCACCCAGCAGTTCCTCGTTTGTATACGGCCCGTAAGCTTCAGCGGTATCAAAAAATGTCACTCCTTTATGGTATGCTGCACGTATAATATTAACGGCATCCCTTTTCTCCGCAGCCGGACCATAACCAAAGCTTAACCCCATACAGCCAAATCCAAGAGCAGAAACTTCCAGACCGCCTTTACCCAATATCCGCTTTTGCATGTTGTTATTTTTTTATGAGTGCCTGACTTTCCAATTTATTTATTACTGATCCGGTATATGTTCCCCTTATCGGTTATAGCGTACAACATATTGTTCAGACAGGCCACATCCCGAAAAAGCTGACTTTTATCGCGGGTAAGACAGTGGCTTGGGTCTGTATTCATTTATGCTTTACGCTGAGGCTTCAGATTGACACCATCGCTGAAGTCTTTATTAAAAGGCTGGTCATAAAATCGTTTGCCCATATTTTTATATAAAGCATTCGCCACGGCCCCAAAAACGGGCGGGAATGGTGGTTCGCCCAAACCGGTGGGATCAATATCATTTTGAACAAAATACACTTCGATCTTTTTCGGTGCTTCCCGGAAACGGATCATTCTGTAGCGGTTGAAGTTATTTTGTTCCGGAACACCCTCCCTGAGAATCATCCCCCCGTAAAATGAATTTCCGATTCCATCCACTACCGCACCCTGGACCATATTGGCCGCCGCATCCGGATTGATGACAATACCACAGTCAATCGCACTGTAAACCCGTTCCACGTAGGGCTGGCCGTCTCTTTTGACGATATCCACCACATGGGCAGCGTAAGAATTGTGACAGAAATAAGCAGCGACTCCACGACTGTACTTTTTATGTTCGGGATTATTCCAGCCGGATTTTTCTTTGACCATGGTCAATACGGCTGCGTACCTGTCGGGATCATAATCGTTGTTCTTACCCACCGGATTTTCTTTTGCCCGTTTTAACAGAGAGAGTCTCAATTCAATCGGGTCCCTGCCCATGGTTTCTGCCAGTTCATCCAGGAAAGATTGCTCCGCAACGGCATTGAAATTGGATCGCGGGGCCCTGAATGCGCCAACGGTAACGTTTGATGGCAACTCCCAGCCTTCAGCAAGATAATTATCCACTGCTCCTGCCGGAAACCGGTTTGCTGCGATGGCATGCTCCGGCATTCCTCCGCCCTTTACATGAAATGCAATGAGATTTTTATTCGCATCCAACGCCGCACGATAAGTGGCTGTATACAGTGGCCGGTAGATGCCGTAAGTCATATCATCTTCACGACTATAAACAAGTTTTACGGGCGCCTTGATCTGTCGGGATATCAGTGCAGCTTCTGCCAGATAATGTCCATAAGCTCTGAGGCCAAAGCCTCCGCCCATGCGGGTCATCCGGATTTCAATCTTATCCGGCGGCATTTTTAAAACTTTAGATAATGTAGGTTCTATCCATCCCGGTGCCTGCAGGGGGCCCGCCAATAAGGCTTTTTCATCCGTAACATGGGCGAAGAAATTCATAGGCTCCATACAGTTGTGTGGCAAAAAAGGGCCATTGTAAGTGCGCTCAATAACCTGGGCCGCATTCTTAAACGCCGTTTCGGGGTCACCGTCTTTTCTCAGCAAAGTGGCGGGTTCCTTTGCCCTTTCCATCATCATCTTGTAACTGGAATCTGAACTTTCAAGCGCTCCCGGAATGATCACTTCCATTTTCCTCCCAAACATGTTATGCGTCTCTTTGGTTTCACCCGCAGCCTCCCATTGAACATTCAGTTTTTTTCTCGCATTCATCACTTCCCAGGTGGTATTGCCCACCACGACCAGCAAATCATTGAATGTTCGTATATCGAAACCACCCAATTCAGAACCTTCGTCATATAGTTTTATATTAAACACATCTTTGATGCCCGGCATCTTCAGGGTTTCAGAGGCATCAAATGATTTTAACTTCATCCCAAATGCCGGCGGGTGGTGGATCATGGCAATGAGCATTCCATCCTGCGTGTAATCCAATCCAAAAAGCGGCTTGCCGGTAACGATATTTAAACCCTCCACATTCTTTCTTGAGGTTCGCACCAGGTATAAATTCTTAAGGTCTTTCGGCTTTATTCCTTTTGGGATGGGAATGGCTGAAGCCTTTGAGGCAAAGTCGCCATACTTTCCTGATTTACCTGTTTTTTCATGATAAAGCATCCCCGCCTTTGTTGTCACTTCTTCTACCGGTACGCCCCAGGTTTGGGCTGCTGCTTCCACCAGCATATGCCGGGCTGCCGCTCCTGCTTCGCGAAGTGGCTTCCAATACATCCTCATTGAATTACTTCCGCCAACAAATTGGGGTCCGTATTTAACATTATCGTGCGGCCCCATTTCTACAATTACATTTTTCCAGTCTACGTCCAACTCTTCAGCAACGATCATCGGGAGTGAGGTCATCACATTTTGTCCAAATTCAGGGTTGGGACAGATGATTTTTATATTATTATCCGGCGTGATTTTGACATAGCCGGTTAACTCAATCCATTGTCCGGGCAGATCCGTTCCATTTTTCTTTGCGGCGAGCAGAAACTCAGGCACCAGACTAAAGCTGATCATCAGTCCGCCGCCCGCAAGCGCAGTTGATTTTAAAAAGGAACGCCTGCTATAATTCGTTTTAATCTTTTCCATTTTTCATTGTTTTTTTTAACAAGTGAATTTCCCAATGGCTTGTTTACACCTGCTTTGCCGCGGATTTGATCGCAGCCTTTATTCGCAGGTAGGTTCCACAGCGGCATAGATTACCATTCATCGCCGCTTCAATCTGCGCATCTGTGGGATTTGGATTCGTTCGAAGCAATGCTGCCGCAGTCATGATCTGCCCGGCCTGACAATAACCGCACTGAGGCACATCCAGTTCAATCCATGCTTTCTGCACAGGATGGTCTCCTTTTTCGGAAAGTCCCTCAATGGTTGTGATCTCGCTGGTTCCAATTGCTGAAACCGGCAGCTGGCATGACCGGACTGCACTTCCATTCACATGAATGGTGCATGCCCCGCACATGGCGACACCGCAGCCATACTTCGTGCCCGGCATATTCAGGTGTTCCCTTAAAACCCAAAGCATGGGAGTGGCCGGGTCAACATCCACCTGTTTGGTTTGCCCGTTAATTTTCAGATTGTAGGTAGCCATAGCAACGCCTTTTTAAGTGAGCAATCGTATATATCAGTCTCTAAGTCCCTTTACCGTTGCCGGAGTAATAGCACCCGGTATTTTATTTCCCCAACTGTTGCGGACGTAATTGAGTACATCAGCAATCTGGTCATCCGTCAAATAATTCTGTGCAGGCATAATGGCATTATATTTTTTCCCATTCACGACCACTTCATTTGACTGACCTTTGAGTACAATTCCAATCAGCGCTTTCGCCGGTTTTTTCAAATAATCTGCCAGGGCCAGCGGAGGATTGATCTCCGGCATTCCCTGTCCGTCTTCCATATGACAATTCTGGCAGTACATGGTATAGGCTTCCTTTCCCCTTTTTATGCTTTCCTTCAATTTCGGATCCTGCTCAAAACTGCTGAGAAGAAAAATTCCAAGAATAAATACTGCGGTCATTATTCCTTTATTCATATTAGCTTTTTCCTTTTAGATCTTGTTTCTATCGCTATGATTGCTTCGAATCAGATATTCAGCTTTCTTTCTCCAAGCCACTTAACCATTGCCGGATCACGGTGGTCAAAGAAGCTGCTTTCCGCCGTGTCCAGGGATTTTATCTTTTCCCTATCCTCGACATTCAATTCAAAATCGAGACTATTGAAGTTCTCCTCCATTCTTTCTTTGCGAACAGATTTTGGAATAGCAATTACTCCTCTTTGTGTAAGCCACCGGATGACCACTTGCGCAATGGTCTTGTTATATTTCTTCCCAATAGAAAGTAATAGTTCATTATGAAAGATGTTGTTTTTGCCTTCAGCAAACGGCCCCCACGACTCTATCTGAACATGATGCTCCTTCAGGAACAGCTGTGTTTTTATCTGCTGGTGAAACGGATGTGTTTCAATCTGGTTGACCGCAGGGACAACTTCGTTGTGAATAATTAAATCAATCAGCCTGTCCGGATGAAAGTTGCTTACACCAATTGCCCGGACCTTTCCTTCTTTGTACAATTCCTGCATCGCCCTCCACTCACCATATACATCACCAAATGGCTGATGAATCAGATACAGGTCCAGGTAATCCAACTGCAGTCTTTTCAGCGAATTTTCAAAAGCTTTTTTTGCGCCTCCATAGCCATCAGATTGTATCCAGAGTTTGGTAGTAATAAAAAGATCTTTCCGGGACACACCACTTCTTTTAATAGCCCTGCCCACAGCTTCTTCATTTCCATAGGAAGCAGCTGTGTCGATTAACCGGTAACCGGTAGCAATGGCATCCAGGACACTCCTCTCACATTCATCCAGGTTGGTTACCTGGAAAACACCGAAACCCAGAATGGGCATTTCAACTCCGTTATTCAATTTCACCTGTTGCATATTTCTTTCGTTGTCAGGGCAAAGCTCCTGTTATCCGGCCGCCCGGGTGGTATACCGATTGCGGTTTTATCTACCATTATTCCTGAATGGCCTTAAGATAAATTTTACGGCTAAACTGGTCAGTCTAATTGCTTCTGTAGGAAACGAATCACCCGGGTCCTGATTTCATCCACATCAAACATGGATCCAAAATGAGGGGCGCCTTTTACAATAATCAACTCATTCTGCACGCCGGCCAGATTTAACCATGCACTCAGGAGCCGGGACTGTTTGGGGGAAACCATTTCATCTTTTTCACCCTGAATAATCAAAAATGGCGGATCATTACGATCCACATAGGTAACCGGGCTTGCCGCTTTGGCCAGATCCGGACGCGCCAAAGGCGCCGCACCGATCAGTATGCTTTCCGGTGATTTCACATCATCATTGCCCGGAAATAAGATCAGGTCTGACGGACCGTAAAAATCAACAACGGCCTTAAAACTGAATGATTTATTTGTTCCGGGCATAAAAAACTCCTCGACATTGTTATTTTTAGATAATCCCTGCAATGAAGCCAGATGCCCGCCTGCCGAAAAACCCATAATGGCAAAACGATTTTTATCCAGACCATACTGATCCGCATGGTCATATAAAAATGAAACCGCCCGATTGCAGTCCTGTATCTGTGCCGGAAAAACAGCCTGCGTACTGTACCGGTAGTCAATAGAAGCCAAAGCAAAACCGCTGTTGATGATCGCCGCAACCGTTTTGGTCATATAACCGATATCCGCATATTTATCATTGCTTAACCAGGCACCCCCGTGAATAAAAATCACCAGGGGTATTTTCCCTTTTGCATTGGCCGGCAGGTAAATATCCAGTAAGTGCTTGCGAAGCGTATCGTTATTGTAAGGCAGGTTGGCATGCAGAACCGTTCCTTCCGGAAAGATTTTATAAACAGGATTGTTTTGACAGAATCCTGTTTCTGCAATTACAACTAAACAAAACAAAAATGGAAAAAATATGCTCTTCATCGGTATTATTTTTTTTACCTGCAAACTTAGTTAATGCAGGTTGCCCGACGTGACGGCTTTTTCAATCAGATCCAGCCTCCCTTTTTTTTTCGGATCCGTTTCACCGGCTACCGATCCATCGCGTTTAAACTCGAGGATTTCATTCGTTTTGGGGCTAAACAGGGGCCATTTCGGCAGTCCCGGACCATTGGGATTTCCGGTTTTTGCAAAGTTTATCCAATAACTGTTCATCATTTTGGCCACTTCCTGATCCTTCGGTGGTATGGCGGCTCCGTTTCTTCCTCTGAGGTTATCGAAAACATAGGGGACTTCGGATGCGTGCCCGGCGCCAAAACGCATCATCTGTTGCATAGACGCGGGGACATAGGAGAAAAGATAAATGTATGCCGGGTTGCCTTTGTCGGCAAATGCCGTTGCGGTGAAGCGGGCCGGTTCGGCCCATACCTTGTCGGTATTGACCATCGAGAGCATCCAGGCGAAATCCGCTTTACTTTCCGGATCATAAACCGCGACTGCCTGGTCCTTCATATTGCCGAACAGGGCAAAAAGTTTTTCCTTTGAAGCAGCATTGATGAAACCAGCTGGCACTTCCGCACTATTCGAGCCGATGATCAGCGGAACGCCTGCCTGTCTTCCGGCATTGTATGTACTTTGGGCGGTTTCCACCACCAGTTTGCCATCGAGAATCGGACCCGGATAGATGGGCGGACCGCCAGGTCCCGCGCTTTCCTGACCTCCGTCGATAATCTGGGCAACCGTCAGCGCGCGCAACCGGGCCAGGGCGGCTGCATGCCTTCCCTCGATCCCGTGTTTATGCGCATAATTAATTCCGATCGTCTCCGCCGAAAGAGTGTAGTATGAATCGGCGTTTTCTTTATTTATCGGCCTGCCGGTAAGCACACCATCCCGGCCACCCCCGGATTCGATGATCGCTTTTTGGAAAAGTCCCTTTGCACTGGGGATCGTCAGCAGAGAATGCACTGAAACACCGCCGGCTGATTCACCGAAGAGGGTCACATTCTTCGGATCACCTCCGAATGCTGCGATATTCTGTTGCACCCATTTGAGAGCAGCAATCTGGTCCATGTAAGCGTAGTCCCCCTTGGGTTCTTCCGGATGCTCCTTGCTCAGGGCAGGAAATGCGAAAAAGCCGAGTCGCCCGAGACGATAATTGAAGGTGATTAAAATGACACCTTGTTTAGCGAACTGTTCCCCTGAAAACTCCGACTGGGAGCCGCTGCCGAACAAGAAAGCACCTCCGTGGATCCACACCATAACCGGCAGTTTTGCATTTTTTGGAGCGTCGGCTGGTAACCACAAATTCAGAAACAGACAATCCTCAGACGAACTCTTCGAGATGGAGTCAGCACCCCGTGGAAAGCCCACCTGCGCACAATCCGAGCAAAACTTGCCTGCATCACATACTCCTTCCCAGGACCTGACCGGCTGAGGCGGGCGCCAGCGATATTCACCAACCGGTGGCGCTGCATAGGGAATGCCTTTAAAACTGGAGACCGCTCCTTCGGTAACACCGCGCAAAGTTCCTGATGCGGTGCGAACCACCGGCGCATCTCCCGTCGTCTGCTGCGCATGCAACAGAAAACCAGGAATAATTAATAAAAAACCCAGTGTTACTAATTTCATTATTTGTTTATTGGGTGATCGGGCTCATGGCCATGTATAATCCTGTTAACAGCTGGTAAAGGTCTCCCCATTTATCCGCGCCAGGGGTATACAGATTTCGGATTTATCTACCATTATTGCTGATTGGCTGAAGCCGGCGAAAAATGGCCAGATAAAGCGGTAAATTTGAATAAGTTCAAACGACATGGTATGGAAAACATC
>DHWT01000008.1 GCA_002413325.1 Chitinophagaceae bacterium UBA5175
CACATCCCAGGTGGAAGCATCTGCGCGCTTGGTCACCGGGATATATACGGAACGTTTTCCGTTTACCAACGCATAGCTGGTCGTAATATCTGTACCCATACTCACACTGGCAATATCCCGGATATATACAGCAGGGCCGCTATTTAATTGTACGGGTATATTCTGCAGGTCCTCCAAGGTTTCAATAACACTGTTTTGCGGGGTTAGATAAGTAGTATCGCCAATGCTTACATTTCCGGCAGGGGAGATGGTATTAAACCGGATCATAGATTGAACCACCTGGTCCGGGGACAAATTGTAACCCCGTAACTTTTCAGGGTCCACGGTAACCAATACGGTTTTTTGGTTACCGCCGAATGGAGGAGGGGCTGATACGCCGGGCAGGGTGGAGAACATTGGACGTACCCGGAATAAGGCAAGATCTGATATTTCTCCCAGTGAGCGGGTATCCGAGCTGAAAACCAATTGACCCACGGGAACGCTCCCGGCATCAAATCGGGTTATAAAAGGTGGTACGGTACCCGGTGGCATAAAGGCCCTTGCCCGGTTTACATAGCCCACCACTTCGGCCATCGCCTGGCTCATGTCGGTTCCTTCATTAAACTCTATTTTAATGAGGGCTGCTCCCTGCACGCTCCTGGAATCCACATATTTGACCCCTGTAATATACAGGAAGTGGTACTCATAATAAGAGGTAACAAATCCTTCCATCTGCTCCGGTGAAAGGCCTCCGTAGGGCTGTGCCACATAGACGGTCGGGAGACCCAGGCGGGGAAAAATATCTATTTTTGAATTGACGATGGCCAGGTATGAAAAGAAAGCAATGCCAATTACTGCTACCAGAATCGTTACCGGATGTCTCAGCGCCGCAACAATTAGCTTGATCATACAATAAAAGTGCTTATTTCAACTGATTGATAAATAGATTCAGAGTACCCTTTGAAACACCGATTTCCAGCAAGGATATCCATACCTGTAAATTGGCATTTGCCTCCATCACCTCAGCATGTAATAGTTGATATTGCCCCTGGGTAAGGCGGGTAAAATCAACCAATCCATTTGCATAACTTAATGTTAGCCCCTCATAAGCAAATCTGGCAGCTTTTGACTGGACGGGAGCCTGTCCTGCAATCAACAGATTTTGGCGGTAATTGTCCATAGCCGTTTCCACCTGCCTTTGCAGATTGACCGAAACCTGGGATAATTGCATTTCGTCGGCTTTCAGCATAGAGCGATATTGCTTTTTCTGGATATTCACTTTCGAAAACCGGAGCAGGGGAAAGCTCAACTGAAGACCTGCCCCGTAATTATTTCGGCTTAATGACCATCCTTCCGCTTTATTGATCATTCCATTGGCATCCACTCCCGAACCCCGGGAATATGCATTGGCCCAGATTTCCAGGGTGGGGCGCCAGGCCCGTTCGATTGTTTTCAAATTCGCCGCACTGACTGCCACCTGTGCCTGATAATATTTATAACCGGGATTTTGGGTGTATATACCTGTTGTATCCGGAACAACGGGTAATTGTCCGGCTAATAAGGTGTCCGACAATATCAGGTCCCCCGGTTCGCCCGGCAAGCCTGTCAACCGCAGAAGTTCCAGGGCCTGGGTATGGTAAAGGCGTTCTGTGTTTAAGCGGTCCATTTCAGCCTGCGCCAGTGCTGACTGAAATTGCACGGTATCGAGGCCGGGACGCAGGCCTTCGTTTGCCAGTACCAGGGATTGTTGCAAACCCACTTTGGTCCGGTCAACATTTGCCTGCTGGCTTCCGAGCAGCTTCTTAAGGTACACGAGACCCAGGTAAGCAGTAATGCCGGCATATTGCTGCCGGAACAGGGCATTGTCATAGTAACTATCCGCCAGTTGGAATTGTGCAGCAGCTTTTTCAATGGCTGCCTGACGCTGCCCGAACGTAAGGGGTGTCCATTGGAACAAAGCAGCCAGTGCGGTACCAGGTACAGCATCATAGGTATTGCCGGAAGAAACGGGACCGGTGAGGGGCATCATTAATCCGGAATAGCTGATACCGGTAATATTATTGAAGGTGGCATACCCGGCCTGATAGCCGGCGGTAAGATCCGGCACCAGTGTATTTTTAGCGAGACTGATATTATATCGGGCAGCTGTTGATTGTTCCCGGTAAGACTGAAGTTGGGGTTGTCCCGACTGCACCAGGTTTAGCACCTCCTTAATCGACAGGATACGGGTTTGGGCACTTGCCTCCGGTATCATGATAGAAGGAGCAATAAACGTAAAAATTATAAGAAATAATGATTGACAACGGAACATACAGGAGCCGGCTTTCTTATGGAAACAAAGCTAAAAATCAATTTGGGATGCATTTTGGAGGATTAAAGGTTAGCAAATACCACCCGGACCCGGTGAATAGCTTCTGCATAGCTATACTGTAAGTCAAACTGATAAGAGTGGCAAATCTGCTTAACCAGCGAAAGACCCAAACCCGTCGTTTGAGATTGTTCTCTTCCCTTTTTGAACCGTTCAAATAGCTGTTCGGGGTCTCCGGTAATGGAATGACCTGTATTTTCAATAATCAATTCATTGTGGGTAAGCCGGATATCGACATGTCCATTGGGAATATTATGTACAATTGAGTTCGTAACAAGATTGTTAATAAGAATTTCAATGAGTGAAGCATTCGCCATCAGATAAATGCCGGGTTGAACCGATTTATTTATTACAGGTAAATCTCCATCATAATATTCCTGATAATAAGCGAGTAATTTTTCCATTACATCAGATACATTGATTCTGGTCCGTTCCGGAAACTGATTGTTGTCGATTTTAGTCAGCAGGAGCAGGTTCCTGTTCATCTGGCTGAGACGCTCTGTGGCATCCGTAATATCAGCCAGCAAATCAGCAGTCTCTGCTGTGAGATCAGGGGAATTGATCAGCAGGTCTAATTTTGACCGGATGATTGCCAGAGGCGTTTGTAATTCATGCGAAGCATTCTCCACAAATTGCCTTTGATTTCGGTAAGCCTGGTTTACATTCTGAATCAGGCTGGTGATCTCCTGATTTAGCTGGTTAAACTCAAATATTCCGGTCTGTTCCTTTAATTGAAGGGCCTGATTTTGAATAATATCATACGCTTTAACTTTTTTCATGGTATCGTAGAATGGTCTCCATAATAAACCTGAGCTCTTCCTGTTAATAATAACAATAGCACCCAATATCAAAACAAAAATGAAAACCTCAGCTATTATCGCCTTAATGATCATATGCCTTATTTCCTTTGAAGAAATATACGTGGTCAACTGGTAAGACTGCCCATTAAATAAATGCCGTTCAGTCAATAGCCCAAAAGCGACCCGTTCCATTTTGTCTGCATAATAAATAGTTGTGTCCCTGGGTTTATTGAGCCAATTATTAGAAAAGGGAGTTCCTTTTACAAGATCATATTCTCCGGTAATATGCCACGCTATCGTTTCCGGTTTTGCCATGAAAGCGTTCCAGATATTTTCCTGTTTCAATTCCAGTTGCTGTTCCTGCATATGACGTGCATGCATGCTCATCAGTACAATAAACAATATGGTACCGATCAGCAAAACCAAAGGCAGCCAGATCAGTAAATAACGCGTATTCTTTTGCTGAAGAGATTTGCTCATGATGACAGTTTATAACCCAGCCCATAAACAGACTGAATCATTTCATTACAACCCTTTTCTTTAAGTTTCCGCTTGAGATTTTTAATATGGGAATATACAAAGTCAGTGGAAGGGAGTTGTTCGGATGGACCATCATGGATATGTTCTGCAATGGCCAGTCTGCTGACGACGCGGTTTTTATTGGTCATCAGGAACAACAATAAATCGTACTCAATTTTGCTCAATGCTATTTGCTGATTCTCCACCAGAACGTTTCGGGAAAGCAAATCAACTTTCAGTGCTCCCAGTTCCAATAGGCTCGTTCCTTCAGAATATTTTCTGCGGATCAATGCTTTTACCCTCGCATTCAGTTCAGATAAATGAAAAGGTTTGGTAAGGTAATCATCGGCCCCTAAATCCAGTCCGGCAATTCTGTCATCCAGTGAATCACGTGCTGAAATGATAATAACCCCCTCACTTTTTTTATTCTGGCGCAGGTATTTTAACAATTGTAATCCGCTTCCTCCGGGTAAATTGAGGTCGAGAATGATGCAATCATAAAGAAAGTCCTCAACCTTCCGAATACCTTCATGATAGGAACTGGCTGTTTCGCATAAGAACTTTTCCTGCCTGAAATATTGAATGATGCTTTCCAGGAGGCTGCGTTCATCCTCAATAACCAGTAACTTCATGAAATAAATTTGCGATAAGGTAGAATGTAATTTTGGAATTATTTTGTCAGTTTAAACTCTTGTGCCAGCCCGGTTTCGTCACAATTCCCTAAAATAAGGCATATCGTATCCTTTTCCGTTTATATCATTTCTGAAATCATTCCGTTCGTCTTTTATCCAGTTGATTTACAGACAAATGTTGGTACTGATGGAGTTGGGCGTCCTGCAAAGGGAAGGCAGGTGGAGAAAATCCTTTTCCCTCCCGTGCGCACTATTTGACATAACATGATCTTATAAGAAAACTTCCTTTCTGTCTTGCCGCCTTACGGATCAAATGCAATTAACAGCACTTTGCTATTTGATCCGTAAGGCGGCAAGACAATCATTGTTCTTTTTTTTATAAGACTATATTATGTCGAATAGCTTGGGCCGTGGTGCAGCGAAAATTTTCTTTTACCTGAGAAATTTTCGCGCGGATAGCAGGGGTGGAAAGAAAAAACACCGGGAAATCGGAGCCGAAGGCGACGGTAAGGCTATTTGCTTAGGTGATAAATATTTCTGGCAATCTCCCAAAGCCCATACAATCCAGCCAGAAAAGTCCCTATTACGATCGCCCATGTCTGCCAAGACTGGAGGGTTGCTTGAATAACCTTCCTTTTATCTTCTTTTTGATATCCACCTTGACGACTAAAAAGTATTCCGTCAAACGTAATTGCATAAATGGGGGCTATTGGTGTTTGTTGATTCAATACTTTGATATACTTATCCCGTACCAGCTTATCAAATATTAAATCAGCGAATAACAAAAATTCGGGTGTATTTAGTTCGAGGAAAACTTCTGCCATATTTCGCAACGCTTGGTCTTTAGGAGCTGCAGTACGTGGTATTAATACACTTAGTTTAATTTGGGACACATCCATTGCAAACCATTCCAAGACTTTATCGAGCATTTCAACAGGGGTCAAAGTATTATTCATCATTCGAATATACTCAACCAACCCATTCAAAAAAGGAACTAAGTGTTTAATTTAGAACCTTCATCAAAGCACAGATCCACACGAAGTAAAAGAAGCGAGGCCGTTTTTTCTTTCCACCCGCAGCGCACTATTTGACATAACATGATC
>DHWT01000170.1:0-3179 GCA_002413325.1 Chitinophagaceae bacterium UBA5175
ATGAAAAAAAATATTACCTGTTCGCTGTTGGGCATGATCATGATATGCTGCCTCCATGCACAGGACAATTCGCGTGCGGATATTGAAAATATCAGCACGCCGTATATATATTTTAATGAAGTATCAGCCAGCGGGCAAAATTATCTTTTCGATAAGGAATGGGTTAAGGCAAAATTGTTGGCAGCCAACAATTCCATAGTCAGTAATGATTCCTTCCTGTTCAATTTTGATAAAATTGACCAGAGGCTTTTAGTTACTACAGATTTTAAAAAAGTATACCAGATCGACTGGAGGGAATTCAAGGCGATTTTATTTTACTGGCATGATACGGCTTATGTTTTCAAGCATATTTATTTCGTTAGCAACAAGGATTTATTCCAGGTCTTAATAAACGGGAAGAGTAAATATTCCCTCTATAAGACGGTCCATACCAAGGTGGTCAAAGGAAGTTATGGGGCCACATCGTTTGGCAGGTCATCTGATAAATACCTGGATGTTCCGGAATATTGTATTTTATTTCCGGACAGGGAATACCGGATGGTTCATTTTCTGAAAAGATCGGCTATTGAACGGATATTCAAACTGAATCCGGACAGCGAAATAGTGGATGACTACCTGAATATGACGGGGAAAAAAGAGTTGTATAACGAAAATGATTTAATGCAGCTGATCGTGTATTTAAATAAGTCTTCTTTATGATCTCCGGCCTGCTGCCCGTACTGACTAAGCCCCGATCAATTTCAGGAATACTTCTTTTTTCCTTCGGGATACGTCTATCACATCGCCGTTACGCAAAGTAACCTGACCACCATCGCCGCGCACGTATTTTGCAATAAAGTACAGGTTGATCAGGTGTGAATGGTGTACGCGGAAAAACCGGTAATCCTGTAGCAGTTCTTCAAAGTCTTTCAGCTGGCGGGTCACCAGCATTTGCTGGCCATTCTGCAGAAATATTTTTGAATAATTGGAACTGGATTCAATGCGGATGATCTGTTTGATCTGCATAAATTCGAGCCCGTCCGCAGTTGGTATGGCAATATTGTCTTCCTGGCTTTTAGGATTGGCCAGGTTTTTTTTCAGGAGCTCAGCCCGGTCCCTGGTTTTCCTGTTGGTGAAATTTCCCAGCCGCTCAACGGTTTGCTGTAATTCCTCAATAGCAACTGGTTTTACCAGGTAATCAAAAGCGCTGATGCGGATCGCATGGATGGCATAATGGTTATAGGCCGTTATGAATATGACTTCAAAATCCACTTCCGGAAACTGTTCCAGCATTTTAAATCCGCTCATCCGGGGCATTTCAATATCCAGGAAAACAACATCCGGTTTATACTGCTGAATCAGCCGGATGGCTTCTTCCGGGTTTTGGGATTGGGCAACAACCCTTACCGATGGGCAATATTCCTGGATTTTGAACTGCAGGTTTTGCAGGCTGTTTAATTCATCATCCACCAGGATGGCCTTGAGGATTTGCATGCGTAACACATTTTATGGCAAATTCAATTCGGGTTCCGGCCGGATTATGATCCTCATCAAACAAGTCGATGATTTTTACGTTGTCGGACGAACCGGATTCCTGGTTAAAGATACTGATCCGGTCCTGGGTAAGCTTCATGCCAACGCTTTTATGAAAAGGCCTGTTTAACTGGTTATATATCCGGGACTGGTCCCGCCCGATCCCGTTATCCTGTATAATATAGTGAATCTTATCATTTACCAGTTTAATTTGCAGACAAATTCTGAGGTCGGCCCGCACGCTGTGCCCGATTCCGTGGTTGATGGCATTTTCCAGGAAGGGCTGTACCAGCAGGGCAGGTACATAATATTCACCCTGGACCAACCGGGGGTCCACACTGCAGCAATAGGTGAATTTGTTATTAAAACGGAGTTGTTCCAGGTCGATATACAACTGGAGCGATTCGATGTCTTTATTGAGTTCGATCAGGTCGTTATGGCTGCTGTCCAGGATACTGCGTATGAAGCGGGCAAATTTATTCAGGTAGTCGGAAGCGAGTTTTTTCTCATTCTGCATGATAAAATTCTCAATGCTGTTCAGGCTGTTGAAAAAGAAATGGGGGTTCATTTGAGCCCGCAAAGCCTGCATTTCCGTTTCGGCTAACCGTTGTTTATACTGGGACTCATTTTTTATTTTTCTTGCCTGGAAGGATTTATACAGGAGAAAGGCGACAAACAGGGACAAGAGAAATCCGATACCAATCAGGAAAAGCAGGATATTTTTAATGGCGATTTGTTTTTTCTGAGCGGCGGCGACTTGTTTGAGGTTGCTGTTTTCCAGTTCTTTTATATTGATCGCCCACTGATATTCATTTACGATCGTGTTCCGCCTGTTATTTTCAGAGAAGAGTGAGTCCCTGACGGATCTGAACATCCTGTAAAAGAACATGGAAGAATCCTTATTATTCATTTCATCGTAAACGGCAGACAGCTGTTCCAGGGCTTTTGCCCGTCCTTCTGCAAAATGCGTCTGATCGGCCAGTTGCAGCGCCCGGGCAAGCAGGGAAGTTTTTTCATGAACCGGAATGCGTTTCATGTATCTGGCTTCGGCCAGATACGCCTGGAATTCATTCCGTATATCGCCGGCTTCCACTGCAGTCAGAATCGCTTTATTGAAATAATAACTGGCTGAATCATACCGGTTCCGAATGGCATGGAGTTTCCCGTATCCCAGGTAGAACTGGGATAATACATAATTATCGTTCGTCTGCAGTGCATAAGGCATTCCGGAATCGAGGTTCATCTGCGCATTGGCATATAAACCCTGTTCCAGGTCGCAACGGTTTAATAATTCATAATTGAGCGCCACGCCACGCCATGCTTTGATCGAATGATTGATTTCGATGGCGCGCAAAGCGTATTTCCGGCATTTGTCAAAATCCCTCAGGGAAGCAAAATTCTCCCCGATATTATTTAATGCCACCGCTTCCACCCGTCGGGCGCCGCAGGATTTAGCCAGTTCAATGGCCTGAAAAAACGCTTTCGTACTGGATTCGAAATTACCTGCGGAAGAAAGCAGGATGCCCAGGTTGGTACTGGCCAGGGCCTTGCCGAATGTGAAATGCAGGGAATCACTCAGGCTGGATACTTTTTTATAGTATTCAAATGATTTATTAACATCCGTTTCACTCAGCAGGTAACTGATCCGGTGCATCATATGGATTTTC
>DHWT01000170.1:3437-7402 GCA_002413325.1 Chitinophagaceae bacterium UBA5175
CCGAATCGTTTTGGGGATGGGCATTCACCCAGAGAATCAGGCTGTCTACATTATAAGCCTGGGAAAAAACGGGCCGGGCAGCCGGGAAGAAAATAAAAAAGAAAAAAAGGGCACGGAGTTGTCGGAGGTCAGGGGTTATAAATTTCTTTATATTATTTAATGATAAACCGGTATTCGAAGAGTCAGCAATCATTAAAGGCTGTATTTTTTTATAAGGTAATCATTTATGTATTGGCTTTTTGCATCAGGGACTGCGGTGTCTGGGCGATAATCCACATGTCGAACAAAATATTGGATTTATCTGCGTAATCTATGTCCAGGCCAATCCTTTCGTCTTCCGACATTTCTGACCTCCCTCTTTTCTGGATTTGCCAGAGGCCGGTAATACCTGCGGGCGCCAGGAAACGTTTTGCTAAAGTATCCGTTGTAAAGTTTTCCGCTTCATACAGGGGCAGGGGACGGTTGCCTACCAGGGACATTTCACCCCGCAGCACGTTCAGCAGCTGGGGTAATTCATCAAGGCTGGTATTGCGGAGAAACCGGCCCACGCGGGTAATCCGCGGATCATCCTTTATTTTAAAGAACCGGGCCAGTTCGGAATCCTGGTACTGGTTCAGGTGGGCATATTCAGCCATCTGCTGGTCTGCACCGGGAAACATGGTCCTGAATTTATAAAAATTAAAAATGCGGTATCCCATGCCCGCTCTTTTCGATATATAAAAGATATTTCCCCTGGATTCGATACGTATGGCCAGGGCAATGAGGATCATCACGGGTGCCAGAACAACCAGCGCTGCCCCGCTGATCAGAATATCCAGGCTTCTTCTTAAAACAGTATGCATATATCCGGGAATCCGGTTTGTTATTTGTTTCTTTTCCAGTTTTTCCAGTTCCCGGGTACGGGTCTTGAATTTTTGAAGGAAGCGGATTTTCGTATTCAGGCTGTTTTCATCCCATTCCTCCAGGTTCAGAATATCATCCACGGTTTTACTGCGGATAAAAAGATTATTTTCAAAGGCCGTCATCCGGTCTTCATCAATGATGAAGGGAATATGGGCCAGCCGTTCATGCCTTGAAAGAAAATCCGCCCATTGTTTAATTGCCGGGATTCCCAAACGCGATTCACAGCAGATCACCTCCGGCAGGATATGATCTTTCCGGGTCAGTTCAGACATGGCCTTGTTTAAATTGCCGGAAGCAAAACCGCGCTTGTAAATGTTGACAAGTTTTGTAATATTCGCCCGTTTGGTGCCGACATAATAAAAGCCGGTTTCGCTTTCCTGCAATTCCATAAGAAAGGTTTAATGATCATGGTATTCATTCCCTGCGGCCTGAATAGGGCGTGAAAATAACCTATCGTCCTATCTGGTGAATAGGGAATGTGTAGGTTGCCGGAATCCTCATGTAACTGGTTGAATAAACCTGAAAATCCGCGGTTTCGGATGGAGTTTTAGTGACTTCCGTAGGCAACCACCTCCTGGCGGGAACTGCCCAGTCCGTCAATGCCCAGTTCCACGATATCACCGGGTGCAAGGTATATGGGGGGATCCATGCCCAGGCCGACACCCGCAGGGGTTCCGGTGGAGATGATATCACCCGGAAGCAGTGTCATAAACCGGCTGATATAGGAGATCAGGAAAGGGATTTTGAAGATCAGGCTGGCCGTATTTCCATCCTGCATGGTTTTGCCGTTTACTTTGAGCCAGAGCCGCAGGTTGTTTACATCTTTCATTTCATCCGGCGTCGCCAGCCAGGGGCCCAGCGGGGCAAAATGATCACAGCCCTTTCCCTTATCCCAGGTTCCGTTTCGTTCCAGCTGGTATTCCCTTTCGCTGACATCGTTGTGCAAACAATATCCGGCGATATAATCCATTGCCTCCGGCTCCTCAACATAAGAAGCTTTTTTAGCCATCACAACGGCCAGTTCCACTTCCCAGTCAGTCTTTTTGGAATTTTTGGGAATGATAACCGGATCAAAAGGCCCGCATAAAGCCGTGGTGGACTTCAGAAAGATCACCGGTTCTGCGGGTGGCTGGGCCTTGGTTTCCCTGGCATGGTCGGCGTAATTTAAACCGATGCAGACAATTTTAGAAGGCCGCGCCACCGGGCTGTCCAGCCTCACCGGCTCTTCGGGTTTTTCCAGATCCTGTTTATTTTTCTGCAGAAATTCCTTTAACCGCCGGAGGCCGCCGGTCTCAAAAAAGACTTCATTATAATCTTCTCCGAATGATGATACATCATAATAATTTTCGCCGAGCATAATGCCCGGTAACGTTTTATCCCCTTTTTTCCACCTGATGAGTTTCATGAGCATTGATTTGGGTTATACAGGGCCCTTTCTGTTCCGTTTTTTGCTTCAAACAGGGTAATGACCAACTAATCTAAGACTTAATAACCGGTTGACAAACAGGTTTTCCGTCCTGAAATCCCGGATTCCCCTCAACGTACAGCCGGTTGGGCATTACGGGATAAATGGCAGACTTTGGTTACTTAGAATAAGGTTCAGCGGGGTCTTCACAGGCTTCACTTTTTTTGCGTATATTTACATGAACCTTAAATTTCTCCCCGTGGCACAAAAATCAAAATCAAAGGTTGCGAAGGCAGAAGCACCCAGGCCGGAAGCAATAAAATCCACAGATAAGAATGTGCCGGTTAAACGGAAATTATCCTCCAGGATATCCGTTGCAAAAATTTTCCATGAAAAGGAAATCCCGATGGCACAGATTGATAAGACCAATGTGGATCACCATATGGCCAAAAAGTATTTAACGAAATACCTGGACCGTGTGCCAACGGAGGCTGATATTGACAAAGCGACTATTATCAAAAAATCTGATTCCATCAGCTACCTGAAATACGGAGGCAAATTTTTGGGTACCATGACGAAGACCATCTATCAGACGGCTGAACAAAAAAAGGCCGGTAAGGGGATTGGTGTAAAAATGGAATTCAAGCCAAAATAAAGTCCCCGGGATCTATTGACACAAAATCCTGAAGCCCTTCTCTTTTCTGTATTTTCCGTGTTTTGAAAACGACTATTTGAAACACGCAGCGCCCGGTCCCCCGGATGTTGCTCCGCATATTCCCGTCTATATAAAACTGCCCCTTCCTGTTTGAATACGACCCGTTATGGGATTTGTTTAAGATTCGGTCATTAGCCGGTATCCAATGCGCCCGGTACGATATAAGTGGATACCATTAGATGAACGCTCAGAATCCCGGGAACGGGTGCAAATGATTACCGTTCATATAATATTTCATAAGTAATTAATTTTCAATTATTTACCGCCTTTCCTGGAGGTGGTTTGTCAGAAATTTTATGATTAAATGTTTTAATTTCGCTACCCGGTAAGCAAAATTTCATCAGTCAGCAGCTGAAAGGTTTTCAGGTCATACGTCCGATCAGCTCCGGATCATTCTGGTTGAAATCATACCAACTAATTACAAGAAATGCATATCCATACGAATTCTTTTCCGGAAAGTCCCTTAAATCTGATACCGTCTTTGAAAGGTATTCCTGAAAGGACTCAAAAGGACCGGACGATCACGGAAGGAGAACTCTCTGACCTGATTATCAACTGTCTGCCCGGCATTTTTTACCTGCAGGATCAAAACGGCAAATACCTCCGCTGGAATAAGAATTTTGAAAAAGTTACCGGATATCGTCATGAAGAGATCGAAAAAATGCATCCCCTCGATTTCTTCGACAAACAGGATCATGAACAAATGAAGACGGCCACACGAAAAGTGTACAAGGAAGGGTATAATGAAACAGAAGCGGAAATTGTAACTAAATCCGGCCAGCGGCTGCTCTATTACCTGAATGGCATTTCCGTTATCTATAATGGAAGACTTTGCCTGCTGGGTACAGGAATTGATCTGACGGCCAGGGAGGCAGCACAAAAAAAGGTCAAGGAAAGCAATAAGAAATATGAGGCACTTTTTGAACAGGCTTCGGATCCCAT
>DHWT01000203.1 GCA_002413325.1 Chitinophagaceae bacterium UBA5175
GGCGAGTGTGTCCGGAGAAATCCTGCTGCTGTCTTTCATCGAAACCATCAGTACCAGTTTATCAGCGAAACGGGCATGCCGGAGCAGCTCATTTAATTTCTCCGACTGACGGTCTTTGGGGAGGATTTTCGAAATATCTTCTTCCGGTTTTATTTTCAGGGAAAAAAAACCCGTCAACAGGAATAACCCGATGAAAACCGCAAAAAAGACTTTCCGGTTGGCTGCAAAATAAGCATAGATATAAAGGAATGGTTTTGCCATGGCTATACAACCACCCGGTTTTTTTTGCTGAAAACTCTGAGCAAAACATACGTGATCAGTCCGGCGGCCCCTCCTGCAAAAAGGGCCAGGCTGACACTACCCACCAGGTATTGTTTGAAGTTATAGCGGATCGCCGATAAACTCAGGAATTTTGTCATGGAAACGGCATGCGCTGATCCGGGCATCCATAAAGCGCCCACGCGATAGCTGGCATATATAATCAAAGGGATCATGGGGGGAATACTGATATTGGCAAAAACGATGACCAGGCCCTTATTCAGACGCAGCAGAACAGCCAGGAAAACGGCCGTAATTAATTGAAAACCCCAGATGGGCATGATTCCCATACAAATGCCCAGTGCCACGGACAGGGACTTTCTTTCCTGGCTTTGCGCGGAGTCGAAAATTTTATCAATAAATACATCCTTCCATTTTTGCTTCACGAACAGCAGCCTCAGGAAATTTCGCGGCATTATATAAATAAAACTGATGAACACGAGGAAGGTGTTGAGGATGCTGATCCGGGTAAAGTCGGCAAAAGGCCTGAAATGAGAAACCCGTTCTCCGGGCGGCGCATAATATACTGAAACCGGCACGGAGATCACCGGAATGTCTTTCCAGGCAGCCCGCACGATCACTTCGATCTCAAATTCAAAACGACGGGTAAAAAACTTCATGGACTGCAAACGGGCAACCGGGTACAGACGGTAACCGGACTGGGTGTCCGGCAGTGTGATTCCGGTTTCAACACGGTACCAGAAATTTGAAAACCGGTGTCCGAAACTGCTTTTTGCCGGAACGGAGGACTGATCCATATTCCGTGAACCGATAATCAGCGCCCCGGTATTTTTTTCCAGCGCATGGAGGAAGACCGGCAGGTCTTTTGCAAAATGCTGGCCGTCTGAATCAATCGAAATGACATATTCATAACCCTGTTCCACGGCTGCGCGGAATCCCCGCCGAAGGGCAAATCCTTTTCCGCGGTTTGGAGCATAGGAAAGTATATGAATTTCCGGGAACTGGCGGAGTATTTTTTCTGTTTCATCTGTTGACCCGTCATTGATCACAATGATATGAGCTTCGTAAGTCAGCAATTCCCTGATCAGCGGGGCCAGGGTTTTGGCATTGTTAAAAGTCGGTACCAGGATACAGACTTTCAGCTTCTCAAATAAATTGCCTTTTGGCTCCATGGTCAGATAAGTTATTAATGAAGCTGAATGAATTGTTTAAAGGGCTGAAAACCCGGAATCGGGGAAATAAAGGTTCTCGTAGTTAAAATATGCGGGGGATGCGACCCCGAAAGGCCACCTGATGTTATCAGATACAACCTGCGGTATCTTTCTGAATTTATAATCCGCACCGCCGGTCGGGAATAAACCGAAACCAATACCGCTGTAACCATTCGTTTTATTTCCACAGTGGCTGAATTACCCGTGCGCCCTGGGTACCGATTTTACAGGGATCCTACCAGAATGACTCGTTAAGACAGATACTGTTTATATTCCGCAAAGGTAAGAAATGTCTGGTTTGCGATTCATTTTACCCCGTCTGCAATCGTTCAGGTCTGCCTTAGATTACATTTTATCCGGATGTTCGGCCGGGTGAAGATTTTTTATATTGAAACGAACCTCCCTGAAGTATACTGAATCGCCCTCAAATCGAATTTGAATGAAGTTGGAGGTCATCGTTTTCATCATGCAGGAGCATCAGTAAACACCGGGATCTTCTGATCCCGTTGTTTCAGATTTTATTCGGGAATATATAAAATACGAAAGTCCTGAACCGTATTCAGGACTTTGTACTTTCCCCTATCCAAAACCAAGCATGCGACTAAAAAGAGAATAATCAAAAAATCTGCCAGATAAAAAAAAGAGATGATCTGTTAAAAACCATTCCGGAATGTGGAAATAATTTCCCATCCACTTTTAATTGTAGATCTGGTTACTTAAACGAACAGATCTTTATACGCGGTCAATCACCTTATACACTTCGGAAATGTCAATTTTATCCAAATAAGGGAAAAGTTCGGAGACTTCTTCAAAACTCCGGATACAGATATAAAAACTCCGGGTTTTTTGATAATAGATCTCCACGTAAAAATCATTTACCTGGAAAAGGCTGATCCGGAAACAGCCATCATTTCGTTCCGCCAGGTATACTCCTTCGGTAGAAAGCACTTCCGTCTTGGCCATTCCGTCCATAAAATTGAAATCCCTTATATCCATAAAGCAGTTTTAAACGTTCTAATACCGGTTTCGGGATATTTAATTCAAATCACATACCGATAAATGAAAAACGGGATGGTCTGAAGATCTAATTCGAAAAAAACTGAAAAATGGATGAGCCGGTACTTTCCCTTACCCATGCGCAGCTTCTGAAGGCCGATAAGGACTATGAAAAAGCTGCCCAGGCGGTTAACCTGATCTATGTCAGGGACCATATGCCCGGCATCCGCCGTTTTAAAAAGGGGAAGGGATTTACCTATATACTGGACGACCGGACCCTGAAAGATACTTCCCAACTGAAACGGATCAAAAAGCTGGCCATTCCGCCGGCATGGACGGAAGTCTGGATCTGCCCCCTGGAAAATGGCCATATCCAGGCCACCGGGCAGGATATCCGCAAGAGGAAACAATACCGGTATCACAGCCTCTGGGCCCATGTACGGAGCGAAACCAAATTCCACCGGCTCTACGAATTCGGGAAATTATTACCCCGCCTGCGTGCGCAGCTGGAATCCGATCTGCAGATCCGGGAATTGAACCAGGAAAAGGTGCTGGCCACGGTCATCAGCCTGATGGAAAGAACCTATATCCGTATTGGCAACAGCAGTTATGAAAAATTATACGGTTCTTACGGACTGACCACGCTGAAAGAAAAACATGTTTCGATTACCGGTGACCGCATTCGTTTCGCGTTCCGGGGAAAAAAGGGCATACAGCATGAGATCACCCTGAAAAATAAAAGACTGGCCAGAACGGTGGAGCAATGCCGGGATATTCCCGGAAAGGAATTATTTCAATATTATGATGAATCCGGAAGCAGGCGGATTATTGAATCCGGTATGGTGAATGAATATATTAAGAAATCCACGGGCAGGGATTTTAGTGCCAAGGATTTCAGAACATGGGCCGGTTCCGTACATGCGCTGGAAACACTCTGCACCCTGTCAGACGTGATTACGGAAGCCGAAAGAAAAAAAAATATTGTAGCGGTGCTCGACTCCGTGAGTAAAAAACTGGGGAATTCCCGGGCGATCTGCAAAAAATATTATGTCCATCCCGGGCTGCTCCGCCTGTATGAGGAAAATAATATTTCCAGGTACACCCGGTCGCTGGACCAGATTGAAGTCATGGAGGATCCCTCCGGCCTGACGCCTTCTGAAAAGGTTTTGCTGAAAATTCTGAAGGAAAGTTAAGGGTGCCATTATATCGGATTGAGCGTAAATTGTCCGGCAGTATCAATTCAGCTCATAACTCATAACTCATAACTCATAACTCATAACTTATAACTCATAACGCTCATACTAAAATTACGCGCTCTCAAATTTCAGAATGAAATTTGACCCCTGGTTTACCCCGGTTTGTACATCGATCGAGGCCTTATGCGACTGGATGATATTGAGGGTGGTTGCCAGGCCCAGTCCCAGGCCATTTCTTTTAAAAGTGAAATAAGGTTCGAACAAATGGGGCATGGTTTCCCTTGAAATACCGGTTCCATTGTCCCTGATGGAAACCAGGTGGTGCCCGTTCTGACTGGTGATGGATATATCCAGTTTGCCCTGGTTCTCAGGCATGGCTTCTATGGCATTGATGAGGATATTGGTGAAAGCAATATTTAATTTTAACGGGTCAGCCATGATGTATGCCGGTTCATTGGGATAAAGAACTTTCCAGTTCACCTTTTTAAGCGTGATCCGGTCAATAATCGCTGCGATGGATTCGTCCAGGATATTTTGAAGGGATCTTTTTTCACGGATATTTTCAGGAGGCGGTGAAGAGGATAATAAAAGTTCGGAAATCAGGTCGTTTATCCGTTTGCAGTTCCTGCTGATAATATCCATATAAACCAATCCGGATTCCGTTATGTTTTCCTGTGCCAGCTGCTCCACGGATAGATTAATATTATTTAAGGGATTCCGCACTTCATGGGCGAGTGCACGAACCAGCCGGTTGGCGGCCCCCAGTTTTTCAGCTTTCAGGGTTGCTTTTTCAGCCATTTTCAGATTGGTAATATCATGTATGATGCCCTGTATATAGAGATTATTATCCGCATCCATTTCCATGGAAAGCGACAGGATGGATAACATGGTTTCCCGCCGGTGGTTTACCAGTTCCACTTCAATATCTTCCACATTACCTTCTGTCCGTAGCAGATTATTGATTACACGTGCCTGATCCGGGTCTGCAAAGAAATGATTCAGATCGAGATTCATCAGTTCATTCCTGGAACAACCGAGCATTTCAGATGTCATATCATTCACTTCCTTAAAAACCAGGGATTCATCGGTCAGGAACACGGCATCTTTCGATCTTTCAAAAATGCTCCTGAATTTCCTTTCGTTCGACCGGAGTACTTTCATCGCAGACGCCCGCTCCAGAGAATACCGGATGCACTTTTCAAGTCTTTCTGAATTCATTTCAGGCTTGGCTATGTAATCATATGCCCCGGTCTGCATGGCTTCCAGGCCTATTTGCCGGCTATCCATATCCGTTAGTAGAATCAGGGGTTGTTCGCAGTTATGATCCAGAGCTTCCTGAATCAGGCCCAGTCCGGTCCCGTCTCCCAGGCAATCGTCTATTAAGTAAATATCGTACCGGACCTCTAAGATGGCTTGCAGCGCTTCTTTGTAACGATAACACCAGTCAACGATAAATTCCTTACTCCGTATATTTTTTATATACCGGCTGGTTAGAAAAAAATCTTCCTCATCATCATCGATGATCAGTATTTTTATCGGAATATTTTCATCAGTCATGAACGGGTATCAAATGTGAAAGGTGTTATTCAGGTCGTTCTTTTCCGGTTCAGTGATTTTTCATTTCTTCATACAGGGACATCTTGTTGTATAAAGTTTTCCGGTCAATTTTAAGCAGCCGGGCCGCTTTACTTTTATTATAATTGGATTCTTTAAGCGCCTGCAGGATCATCTCATGTTCTGCATCTGCACTGGCTTCTTTCAGGGAACTCTGGCTTAAATTTATTTTTCCGTTCCCGGTTTTGTTTTCCGGTATCAGCGGGGAATCGGGGTAAGAGGAGCCGGCAACCGGCTGTTCTGCGAACTGGAGTTTGCTATAGTTCGAAATTTCAAAAGGAAGGGTCTTCGCCCCTATAAAATCTCCTTCGGTGAGCAGGGTAGCCCGTTTGATCACATTTTTCAATTCACGGAGGTTGCCATACCAAACATATTTTTTAAAAATTTCTTCCACGTCCGGGTCAAAACCTTTCACCTGTTTATCGAGTTCCTCATTAGTGGCATGGAGAAAATGGGTGGCAAACAGCATGATATCATCTTTCCGCTCCCGGAGGGGCGGAATTTCAATGGAGAATTCATTGAACCGGTGAAAGAGGTCTTCCCTGAATTTACCGGTGCGGGTTGCATTCCAGAGCAGCTCATTGCTGGCGATCAGGATGCGTACATCCAGGTCAATGTCCCGGGTTCCGCCCACCCGTCTCATTTTTCTTTCCTGAACCACACGTAAAAGGGAAACCTGCACATCATAGGGCAGGTTGGCCACTTCATCCAGAAATATCGTACCGCCGTTGGCCAGTTCAAAGGAACCGGTTTTCCGGTTCAGGGCGCCGGTAAAGGCCCCTTTCTCATGACCAAATAATTCACTGGCTGCGAGTTCTTTGGATAAAGCCCCGCAATCTATGGCAATAAAAGTCTGGCTGCTTCTTTTACTGCGCTTGTGGATCTCCAGGGCTATGGATTCTTTTCCGCTGCCGGTTTCTCCATATATGATCACGCTGTAACTGGTGGGAGCCACAAGGGAAACCTGTTTTAAAATTTTCCGGAACGCTTCCGAATTTCCAAAAATATATTTTCCGGAATAGAATACCCCATTGTTTTCAGGTGCTGGTATTTCAGCAGCTGTCCTTCTGGATCCGGCTGCCGGCCTGGCCGGATGGTTCACATGATGTTCAATGGCCTGCTGTATGGTATGAATAATTTCATCCGGAAGCAGGGGTTTGGTTATATAGTCGTAAGCCCCCATTTTCATAACCCGGACTGCCGTGCGCATATCGCTGTATCCTGTAATGATGATTACCGGGAGATCCGAATATTTATGCTTAATACTGGCAAGCATTTCCAAAGCATCCATGTCCCCGAGGCGGTAATCACACATGACCAGTGCGGGTTGGTGCGCATCCAGCCAGTCGAGGGCTTTTTTGCCTGCGTACATTTCAATCACTTCATAACCCCGCCCGCTGAGAAAGCGGTTCAGCAGAAAGCAAATATCTCGGTCATCGTCAATTACCAGGATTTTTTTCATGAACAACAAATTAGTATCGGGTGATTCACTTTATAACGGATCGGGTTCCGCCCCTGTTTGATAAACCTGCTGTAAATAAATCCAGGGCAGAACTTGTGTATCTGAAACGGGCTGAGCATACGACGATCATCGATTCCCCTGTTCAAATCAAAAAAAAGACCAGAAAATCAGCCTTTGAATGTATCCTCTTTCTCCATGAATACCTATTATCTGGGTAAATAATTCCCCAAAATGGGTAATTTCATTATTTATCTGCCGGATTATCAGGCGATTCTATTGCCTGTTATCAGGGTGCCTGATCTCCATCAGTTGTATACCCGTTTTCTGATAAATACACTCCCTCGTTTCGGATCCAATTCCATTTTACCCCATTTTCCGGTTATGACTATAATATTCACAGGTTCCGCCCATTGTCTGTTTCGATGGAAAATGAGCCGGAAGGTGAAAGGGGCCATTGCCATGAAATCGCAGACCCGCTGCGGGACCCGGTACGGAGTATTTTAAAGTAACTAACTTTGCTTAATAATTCCATATGACGTACTTCAATTCCATCAAGACGCTGATAGATCAGTCGAAAGATTATCTGGATACAAAAATTGAGCTGAACAAACTGAAAGCCATTGATAAATCTGCTGATGTTTTATCATCAGTAGTCGTTATGGTCGCGATGATTTTTATAGGATCCCTCTTCATCCTTTTTATAAGTATCGCCCTGGCCCTGTTACTGGGTAACATGATGGGAGCTTATTATTATGGATTTTTCACTGTAGGCGGATTTTACGCCCTCCTGATGCTTTTGATTTACCTGCAGCGGGATAAATGGATTAAAACCCCGATTGCCAATGGGCTGATCAATAAAATGCTGAAATAGTTCCGTATGAAAAAAAAAGTTACAAATGCAGAAGAACTCGCAGAAGCGATCGCTGAACTGGAACTGAAAGCGGCTGTCCAAAAAAAACAAATTCAGGAAATCTTCGCTGACCTGTCTGAGAACATGAAGCCGGTTAACTTAATCAGGAACAGCGCAAAGGCCGTTTTTTCGGATATACATACAGAAGATGTATTGAACGCGCTGATTGGTGTGGGAACCGGCATACTGAGCAGGAGACTGATACTGGGACGAACCCGTGGATTGATCGGGAAAACACTCGGCAGGGCCGTACAATGGGGAATGGCCGCACTGGTTTCGAAAAATGCCGAGAAGATCAAAGAGAAAGCAGGAGAATGGATCGATATGATTTTTAAGAAACATAAAACGGATTCCGATCGTACGCCGGCTACCGGCCCAAAACAGGTTCCTGTTTCGTAACCGGCTTACCCGTTTAGGGATGTCTCCCCCTGATAGGATATCATATATTTCAGGCCCTCCGGATCACTCCCAATATTAACGCAATAATTGCGATGACCAGTAAAATATGGATCAAACCGCCTGCACTGTATACAAAAAATCCCAGGATCCATCCGATAATTAAGATCACTGCAATGAGATACAATAAGCTCCTCATAAGAATGATTAAAAGATGAATGAAGATGTCCGTTTATCGTAGATAATTTTCTACATCCGAATCATATGAAGTTACAATTTAAATTATAAACTGTTGCTATATTTGAATGCTGCAGCTCCCCCTATCTTACAGGCGCAATTTTAAAAATGGAACAACTTCCTCATTCCGGTAAGCGCGTGTTCATCATTGACGACGAAACAGATTTTTGTCTGCTCATGAAAAACTATTTCATCAGAAAAAATTTTGAAGTATATATTTTTCATACACTCGAAGAGGGGATGAAAAACCTGGATCTGGTCAAACCGGATATCCTTTTTCTCGATAACAATTTACCGGATGGCCTGGGATGGGAAAAAACAGAGTATATCCTGGAGCATTTCCCGGGGATCCGTATCAACCTGATCAGCGCCTACCAGTACGATCATCGTTTTCCCGGAAAACTCCATTCGGTCAGAATCTGGGAAAAGCCAATCAGTCTGTCTGATTTGAATCAGTACCTGAACTGAACCTTTCTGACCGGCCGTCCGTTCGTTTTAAACGGGTAATAAAATATGCACCTGATGGTTTATCAGGTCGTTCACCAGTATGATTTCGCTGGTATCCTGTTCCATACCATCCAACACCAGTTTTATGCTGCCGGCAGCCGGATCCTTTTCAAATTTTAATTCATACTCCGTTTCTTCAAATTTGTATCTGATATCGAAAGAAGACCAGTTGTCCGGTATACAGGGTTTGATCTGAAGCCGTTTCCCGTTTCTTTTCAATCCGAAAAAAGATTCTGCCAGTAACTGATACATCCATCCGGCGGAGCCGGTATACCAGGTCCAG
>DHWT01000001.1:0-5842 GCA_002413325.1 Chitinophagaceae bacterium UBA5175
ACTTTTTCTATATTCATAAGAAGGCCGTTGTAATTCGGTTGCGTATGTGTCCGGGCAACTCCAAACGATGTTGATGGTTGAAATCAGGTAGCATAGGTTGCTGCATTGACATGGTGCCGGCATAGCCCCGATGCACTATGGCCTGCAGGCATTATGCCGTTCATAGTTTTATACCCTTTAACAACACCACATCCTTTATTGACTGGTCTTTTAAATGTAAATATTTCTTTCGTTCCTCATCTTTTGTGAATTTTTCAAAGGATTCTTCGGAGTCGAATTCCACGATATGGATTTCATAGGGTTTGTCAATGGATTTTTCAATTATGGAATGATTGTCCGGTCTGATGCGAATTAAAAGCCGTCCATTATATTTTGAAATAATGGGAATCGCTATCTGTTCGAATTCATGGAACTTGCTTTCCTGACCGGTTTTGATGTAAACCAATTGCGTTATGTATATCACTCCTTTTGTTTTAAGTCAGATTTGCCGTTAAAGGTTTGGGTTATCGACCTGAACACAGGACCAAAATTCCTCCGAATGATACGATCTTATAAAAATAATGAAAAACCCTTGTGTCTGCACTGGCGTGTAAGGGTCGAAACTATAAATAAGGTCGGGGTTGGTTGGGATATCGTTATGGCAGAGCCCGGTATCTTTTTGCCAGGTTTCCGGTAGCCAGTGACGGATCAATATCTGTAACCAGTACGGCTTCCTTACCATAGGGCAGGCTGGCAAGATGGTTGCCATCAGGCGCCATCACGGTAGTGGCGGAATCGGGAAAGCGCAAGGCATAATTTACACTGGCAAAATAGATACTGTTTTCAATGGATCGCATCATCATGGCCTTTTCGTAATAGGGATTGTCTTTGTGTCCCCATTCCGTTAAGGAAGGACCGCTTATATTACTGCCGGCACAATGCGGATGAAAAACTATTTGGGCACCGTTGCGGGCCGCCCATCGTACGGTTTCTGGATACCGGAATCCTTCGTGGCAGATGGAGATGCCAAATTTCAGGTTGTTGATTTCAAATATCCTTCGCTCTGTACCCGGCGTCCAGGTTCCGTCTTCTGTCGGATCCAGCTGTACCTTGGCCTGGTAGCCCGACACATTGCCTGCTGATGAAATAACAAAGGCGACATTCAAGTATTTGCCGGCTTCATACCAGTCCATCGGTATTATCATGGCAATGGATTGTGATCTGGCGATCCGGCAGGCTTCTTCCAGGGCAGCCAGCAATTGTTCCTTTGTTGCTTTTTGAATATTAAATTCTTCAAAAGGATAGCCCGGCAGGTAGGATTCAGGAAAACAGATGATGGCTGCTCCCTGTTCACGGGCAGCGGCTGCGAGCGCCTGTACATGCTGCAATCCATCATCGAGTGATGCCGGCACGGGTGCTGAAGCGAGGGCTATTTTCATCCGGTGATAATTTGGAATAAAGTTAGCAAAAATGGGAGCCCTGGTTCTAAGCCTGCTTTTACATGCGCAGTCATTACTTATATTTTCTGCTCGATCATCCAGTGATGGCCAAAGGGATCTTTGAGCTGACCCTGCCGGTAACCATAATCATAACTGGTGGCGGGGGAGAGTTCAACTGCGCCGGCTGAAATGGCTTTTTGCATCACCGTATCCACATCGGATACAAATAAACCGATGAGTACCGTGGTGCCTTTACAGAATACCGGGTTGAGCTGCCCCGCCGCCGGTTTGTCTTCATGTAAATGAAACAGCATACCGTTAATGGAAAGCTCGGCCACATGTATACTGCCATCCTCATTGGAGAATCTTCGTAATTCAATGGCATCAAATGCCCTGTTATAAAAACTGATATCTTTTATTCCGTCCTGAATATATAACTGAGGGGCAAAAAAACTGGTTGATGAAGACATGGCTGTTTGGATGCTTAGCTGGCTGGTTAATTATCAGATTTGGTATTGTATTTTAAAGTTACTGAATTTGACAGGTTTTTTTGTTCCCTATTGGCCTTTCTTTAGGGATATGCGCCTGCAGGGTCATATATGATGTAACCGGTTATGAATTCAACTTCGATACTTTTCATCCGGGTAATCCCAGGCAGGCAATGCACATCGCAGAGCCGGCAACCAGGGCGAATACTTTTCCGAACAAAAGATCACTCTTCTGAAGCGCATTGAAACGATCAACCGGAAAATAATAATCGAATACGTTTCCGGGGAAAAGGAATGGTGCCTGTCCTTTATTTTAATGATGATCGGTTCCTACTGCGGCTGTTTCATAACATTGAACATCCAGCGGATGCCAAAACGGTCTTTACACGTGCCCCAGTATCCCCAGAATTCATCATGTGGCGGGACAGTTTCAGTTCCGCCTTCCGATAATTCTTTGTACAGTCTGTCGGCTTCTGCTTTGGTATCGGGGTTTAAACTGATCGTAAAATTGTTGCCTTCTATCAGTTTGTGTCCCATGCTTTCCAGCATATCGGTTCCCATGATTTGCGTGCCGCCCAGTATGGGTAATGCCACATGCATTACTTTGTTTTTGTCGGCTTCCGGCAGTGGCGGCGCTCCATCCCTTGGTGGCGCATCTTTCATCCGCATGATTGGAGTAGAAAATTCTGTTCTGAAAACTTTTTTGTAGTGGTTAAATGCACTGTCGGCATTGCCCATAAAGTTTAAGTAAATAGATACGTTTGCCATGATTATCGTTTTTTTTATGGTTAATAAAATTTCGGGTTAAAGTGAGTCGTTCAGGGCAACCGGATCGCAACTCTCGTTATATAGTTTTATCTTATTATTATTTGATTGAAAAATATAATTACATGTGCACAGGCCATGTGCCGGCTCCTGTTTTTGGGAAATAGAAATCATATCCTTTGATTTCTCCATGGCGGTTGTAAGTAGTGTGGCTCCGGGATGTTTACCGCTAAATTATTAATTTATGATATTATGCGCAGCCCTTTAATACGAACAGTTGAAAATCAATCTTTTGGCGATTTCGATACGAGATGGAGGGAGGGAGGCCCATGCGCCGCCCCTGGTATATCAAACCGGGGATCTGATTGGTTTTTGCATCCCTGATTTGTATCAGTTTCAGTGATTGAAAGACATTTCAATTCAAGTATGTATATTCAGGCTGCCGGTTCTGCCGGCGGTCCCATGAACCCTTTTGTCATTCTCTAACGATGTTTGCTTATGAACAGTTCTGCAGGTTATTTGGAGTCGAAAAGCCATTACCAGATCCTGGACGGATTACGCGGCGTGGCTTCCGTGCTCGTGATAGTTTTCCATGTGTTCGAAACCTTTACCGGGGGCAACCGCTTCATCCAGATTATTAACCATGGCTACCTGGCCGTGGATTTCTTCTTCGTACTCTCAGGATTTGTTGTGGCTTACGCCTATGACGACCGCTGGGGTAAATTAACGCAGTGGGATTTTTACAAACGCCGGCTGGTGCGCCTGCAGCCGATGGTGGTCATGGGTTCACTCATCGGCGCAGCACTTTTTTACCTTCAGGCCAGCCCGGTTGTATTCCCCCATATTGCAGAAACGCCGGTATGGAAGATGCTGCTGATCATGCTCATCGGCTGTACACTGCTCCCCGTGCCGCTGTCCATGGATATACGGGGCTGGCAGGAAATGCATCCGCTGAACGGGCCGGCCTGGTCCTTATTTTTTGAATATATCGCCAATATCCTCTATGCAGTTTTTGTGCGCCGTTTCTCCAAACTCTTACTGTCCATTTTTGTGTCCCTGGCGGGTTGTATGATGATCGCTTATCTGCTCCTGGGGCCCAAAGGAGACCTGATCGGGGGCTGGTCCCTGGATACAAGCGGACTTTTTGTAGGTTTTACCCGGCTCCTATATCCTTTTTTTGCCGGCGTGCTGCTTTCACGTGTCGGCAGATTCATCCGTGTTAAAAATGCATTCTGGTGGTGCAGTCTCCTCATCGTCGTTTCACTCAGTGTACCCCGGATTGGTGACGAGCATCATGTGTGGATGAACGGTATCTACGACGCTTTCTGTGTGATGGTTATTTTTCCGCTGATTGTGTCTCTCGGTGCCGGAGGTACGTTGCATAATTCCAAGTCAACCCGGATCAGCAAATTTCTGGGTGATATTTCTTACCCGCTCTATATCACGCATTACCCGCTGATCTATATATACACAGCCTGGGTGGTTGATAACAAAATACCACTCGGCGCGAAGGGTTTGCTGGCCGGGCTGCTGCTGGTGGCAGTGAGTATCACACTGGCTTATGCCAGCCTCAAACTATACGACGAACCGGTACGCGAATGGCTGAAAAAGAAGGTGCTGATTAAGAAAATATAAAAAACCGGTTGTCTAAGACATGGCTGACTGGATGTTTTGCTGACTATTTGCTATTCAATTGTAGTTTCATCATGAGGTCCGTTTGTTCGTCATTTCCTAATTTGAAAATATGCCTGTCAAATTCGACAAAGCCATTTTTCTTATAAAAATTTATTGCCCTGGGATTTTCTTCCCAAACACCTAACCAGACATAATCGGCATTTTTCTGCTTTGCAATTTGCAGAGCCTTTTCATAAAGCAGTTGACCGATTTTATTTCCGTGAAATTCCTTTAACACATAAATACGCTCAATTTCAATTGCATTTTCGTCTTTTAATTCAGTTTGTGATTGCCCGAAGTTCAGTTTCAGGTAACCAATCACGTTGTCGTCATAAGTCGCAAAATACAATTCAGTGTTTTTGTTATGGAGTTCAGAAGTCAGCTTTTCAATAGAAAATCCCTCTTCTATATATTTTGTCATATTCTCCTCCGTATTTCCTGCAGAAAATGTCTCGTAAAAAGTTTGTTTGCCAATTTTTTGCAATGGGCCAATTTCATTTGATGTTACTTTTTTTATCTTAATATTTCCCATAACCATTCAGCATCTTTCATTTTAATTTTGTCACCAGCCCTCAAATTTATGTCATAAGGTGCGGTGCGAAATAATTCCTGTTGCAGATCGTGGGCTGAATGGTCTCACCCGGTCAGGCAGTGCCCGCCATTTTACTTCGTCTTTCTAAAATCAGGGTATCTTTCCACACTCCTTTCAGTTTTCCGATTTTTTCCCGGTACCCGACAACCCGAAAGCCGGCGGTTTCGTGCATTTTCACACTGGCAGGGTTGTCTTTAAAAATACCCGCCTGGATTGTCCAGATACCGTTGGCTTCACTTTCAATTATAAGTTGCTGCAAAAGCAGCTTACCAACTCCTTTGCCGCGATGATTATCGGCAACATAAACGCTGACTTCTGCCACGCCGCCATATACACATCGGTCCGATACCGGACTTAAAGCTGCCCAGCCAATTACTTTTTCCTGGTCGTTTGCCACGAGCCTTGCAAACGGCAAATGACTGCTGTCCCATTTTTCCCAGCCGGGTGCAGAGGTTTCAAAACTTGCCCTGCCTGTTGCCAGTCCGCTTTCATATATTTCTTTTACCGTCTGCCAGTCTGCCGGCAGCATCTGCCTGATTTGTACATTTTCCATGATCAGAGGATTTTGGGGAGGGTTAATTGTTTTCTCTTACTGCCTGATTCCCATCGTTTCCTGCCCATCTTTCCATGGCTTCCGGTGCAGGTTTTGCATTGATCCCTTCGCCATAGACAGTTGCCGTACCATAAGTATAAAAAGCTTCCCAGTCAACACCCTGCGGGTCAGTGATCCAGCTTTTTTGGGATTTGGAATAACAGCAGGTGCAGGCCCCTTCTTCCCGGACGGTGCCTTTGGCCTTTTGCATATTGGCATACACTTCGTGTAATTCGGTTTCGCTTTCAACCTGTAAACCCAGATGCTCAATTCCATTTTCGCTATGCCCTGTTGAAATGGCGTAATTCATTCT
>DHWT01000001.1:6200-11644 GCA_002413325.1 Chitinophagaceae bacterium UBA5175
ACTCTTACGTGAACATGAAATCTTTTCATTTTACTTAAATTTAAATGGTATGATCTCAAGACGCGAAGGGTGTAAAAAAGATGCAAACTATTTTTGTAACTTTTTTTTAACCTTTTGTAAGGGTTCACAATTGTCTTTGATGGCGAAAGAAATGATATTGCCCTGTATATCGGTTTCAAAGTGGCAGCAGGTAATGAATTCGGCTTTAAGTAACTGCCTGGCCCTTTGAATTCTGGATTTGGTTGCCGGCAGCGTGAGGTTCAGCTTTTTTGCGATGTCAGCCTGTTTTATATTATCAATGTCTGCCAGTTTCAGGGGAACGGCGTATTCCTTTGGTAAAAAGTTGAGCATGGGTAATATATAATCGGTTGCTTCCTTAAAGGCTGAATTTTCATCTTCGATTGGTGTTTCAGGTACATCGCCCTGCCCGGTAAATCTGGATTGCCTGCGATAATGGTCAGTGATTGTATTTTGCGCTATTTGAAAAAGCCAGCTCCTGATATTCTTCACACCGGATTTGGAGATACAAAAATTGTACACCTTCATTAAGACATCCTGCAAAATATCGTTTGCCAGGTCCTGGTCTTTTACTCTTTTTAGAATAAAAGCGTGCAGCGCTGTTTTATGTTCCTGCCAGAGTGCGGGAACATCACAATTTGTTTTTATAGCGGTCTGCTGTTTCATAGATACGCTTTTTGTTGGGTTTGCCCCCGGGGTTTTGTAAAACGATACTTTCTTTGATCAGATAACGATTCAATAAAGGGATTTTGATTCCTTATACCGCGCAAACTTCATACCGGAGCATGAGGATGACCAAATCCGGCAGACCCGGTAAAGAGTCCTGCATCGGGATAGACCGGGATCATGCAAATTCCTTCGCTAATTTTCTTTTTTCTCCCCGATCATTTTCTTTATCAGGACAACCTGCCCCATATGATAATAAATATGTTCAATCACTCCGTAAATATTCCGGTAGTAATTTCCGTATTTAGGATCTGAAAAGTCTTTGTCCAGGCTGCTCTCCGGCAGCTTTTCAATCAGGGCGGCCATATTTTCAGCATCCTTCCAGGTTTTCTCCAATAGTGCATTCCAGTCTTCCCGGGATCGAATCGGAGGATGATCAAAACTACGATTATCGCTGGCGTAGAGTCCTTCGCCGGCTAATACCTTTGAAACGGCTTCTACATAATAATGCATATGGTAAACGAGGGCCGCGATGGTATTGAAAGAATACACTTTGGTCGTAGCCTCCTGCCAGGTTACCCCTTCCAGAATTTCTTTCAGGCTGGAGGCAGACCAGTTTTCTCCAAAATGAACTTCCCTGAATTGCCTGGCGATTTGTGCTGTCCGGTTCATTTTCCTGGTTTTTTATTTTTACCCGTTTTTTGATCCCCGGCAACGGAAGTTAAACCAGGGTACCGGCCGTTTGGCCTGCCTGAAATCATGACTTCCTTACTAAATACTTCCTGCACCGGGTAAAAACAAAGCCTTCCTGCAAGGGAAGGCTTTGGATAGGAAGAAATTTTTTAATTTTTCGGAAAATTGGGATCCGCTTTCACTTCTTCAATCTGCTGGGTATGACGGTTGCTGTGCGCCGCAATGAACATCACCATCTGGTAACTGTCAAAAGAGCCGAACGGCAGCGTAAGGACATGATCTCTCATATCATCATTCGTGGTCTTCACATATTCGATGAGTTTTTCCCTGTTCTCAAAGAAAGAAGACAAAGCATCTGCCGTTGATTTGTAGGGCGTATTCTGTGGTTCCAGGGGAGGAGAGGTTTTTACTTTCTGCGCACGGCTTTCAATCATTTGCACTAGCTGATCGTCGCTGGCTTTAATCTCGCTGCGTTTTTCGGGATTGGCGGGCTTCTTCAAGGCGGCATCCGTCATCTGCCACAGTTCGGTCTCGGACGCGGCAATATGTTTTACGCATTCGGCAATACTCCACTTGTCCGGAGCCGCTTTAAAGTTCAGTTGGGCTACACTCATTCCCTCCAGGGATTTAAAAACACCCTGCTCGGTTTTGAATAGCAGGTCGGCGGCATCTTTCTTTTCTTTATCCGTCAGCGGCGGATTGGATGATGTAAAAGAAAATAAAAAGAGGGCTGCCGAAAGGATGAACATTTTTCTCATAAAAAAAAGTTTAATGTGGTGGAAAATTTAAGAGGGCCTCGACAGGGACGGGGATTCAGGAAAAGTCAATAAAATTAATAATCTTTCTTTTTTCCGGACAAATGAATTTTTTATGGCTGAAAAACAGGAGCGGGCCGGGGTGCCGGGTTTGCCCCCGGAATACGGGGGTGTATATGTTCTATGAAGGGAATCCCTGCACCCTGCATGCAAAGGCTGAATATATGGATGAAACTTTTTTATTTCAGCCGGTTATAAGAAAATAAATAAGTAATTTTCATGAGGTGATCAAAAATCAAAACCCATTGACCTTCTTCCCATGAACCCTGGGCAAACCTCAAAACCTGGAAACTTAAGGCATAAGCGCTGGGTGAAATGCTCACACTGGATCGTCACTGCCAGCTTTCTGGCGCTTTCTGTTACCGGTGTTGTGATCCTGATGGCGCATCCCAGACTGTACTGGGGAGAGGTGGGCAACGATCTGACACCGGCGTTGTTTGAATTGCCCATCAGCAGAAACTACCACCATGGCGGGTGGGAGCAAAGCACCCCTTTTTTCCAGCGGGCGGGTTCTCCGGTCACGGCGAGCCGGACTTACGATATTTTCAATCAGAACGGCTGGGGGCGAAGCCTCCACTTCCTGGCGGCCTGGTTCCTTGTCGGGACGGGCCTGGTGTATCTGCTGGCGGGGTTGTTCAGCGGTCATTTCCGGAATCATCTCCTGCCGGAAGCCCGGGAGTTCTCGCGACGGTTGTTCTGGCGGGACCTGGTGAACCATGTACGCATGCGCATTCCGAAGGCGGGCAAAGGTCCGCAGTACGGCCTCCTGCAGAAATGCACGTATCTCGTTGTTATTTTTTTTCTGCTGCCCCTGATGGTTTTAACCGGCATGACCATGTCGCCGGCAATTACGGCCGCCTATCCGTTCCTCTTAAAAATGTTCTTTGGAGCCCAGTCCGCCCGCACCATCCACTTCTTTGCGTTCGTAGCGCTCCTGCTTTTTCTGCTCGTGCATGTGGTGATGGTGATCCGGTCCGGATTCAAAAATCAAATGCGTTTTATGACCTGGGGGAAATAATATGAAAAAGAAAAAACTGATTACGCGGCGCAATGCCATTATTACGGGCGTCTCCACCATCGGCGGACTGCTCCTGACAGGCTGTTCCAAAAAACTGCCACCCACCTACGGCAATATCCTGCGTATGGGGGATGTGCTTACCTATACCGCCCAGCGCACCCTGCTGCCCGGACAGTCGCTGGCCCGGGAATACCAGCTCAGTGATATCTCTTCTTTTCCTGCCACCGGAACCACGAATCCGGCTGCTCCGGGTCAACCGGGTTACAGCCAGACGTACGGTCAATTACACAGCGGCGCTTTTTCGGACTGGCGTCTTTCTGTTGAAGGACGGGTGGCCAGGCCAAAAAAATATTCTCTTGCAGAGCTTCAGCAATTTCCGGCGCGGACGCAGATCACGCGACATACCTGTGAGGAGGGGTGGACGGCCATTGGCCAGTGGACCGGTGCACCGCTTGGCCTGGTGCTGCAAAACGCCGGTATTCTTCCCTCTGCGCGTTTTGTAAATTTCTACGCTTACGATGATTACATGGAAAGCATCGACCTGTTCGATGCGTTCCACCCGCAGACGATCCTTGCTTACGGGATGAATGGCAGCGGCCTGCCCATATCCCATGGGGCGCCGCTGCGGCTGCGTGTGGAAACCCAGATCGGATATAAAAGTGTGAAGTATTTACAGCGTATCGTGGTCACCGACGAATTTGTGAATACCGGAGACAGCGGTTGGTCCTGGTATGTGGGCATCTGAGCAGGCATCATTCCCTGCGGCCTATTTTATTTAATGGGTGGCGCCGATAATCTTCGCCACTTGATCCTGCAGTAATATTAATGACGCCGGGTGTACATCAACCTCATGGCCTGAATAATAGAACAGGTAAAAAAAGCCGGTCGTTCTTATATCACAATTTTTGCCCCCATGATTTTCAGAAATTCCCTGATGAAATTTGCATGTGCCGGCCAGGCAGGAGAGGTAACCAGGTTGCCGTCAACAAATGCGCCATCAATCGGAATGGATTGGAATGTGCCGCCTGCCAGTGTTACTTCCGGGCCAACAGCGGGATAAGCAGTCAGCTTTCTTCCTTTCACCACACCGGCAGCCGTTAAAATCTGAATGCCGTGGCAGATAGCTGCAACCGGCTTATTGGTTGTGAAAAAATGTTTTACCATCTCAAGTACCTTTTCGTTTAATCTCAGGTATTCAGGTGCTCTTCCTCCCGCAATAACCAACCCGTCATATTCGCTGACTTTTACATCAGCAAAGCTGTAATTCAGTGTAAAGCGATGCCCTGGCTTTTCTGAATAGGTCTGGTCTCCTTCAAAATCATGAATGGCTGTTTTAACGGTTTCTCCCTTTTTTTTGTCCGGACAAACTGCATGAACCGTATAACCCACCATCTCAAGCATCTGGAACGGGACCATGGTTTCATAGTCTTCTGTGAAGTCGCCGGTCAGGAATAATACTTTTTTCATTTTTTATAATTTAAAATTTATAATTGGTTTTGTACAAATTGCTGCGGGCAGCCGGGGCTTGGCGATGTGGCTGTATTTGAAAAACGTCCGGCCCGGAACCGCTGCCGAATAGAATTACTCATGATGAAGTTAACAACAAAAAGATCAATAATAAAAGACAGGCCCTGACTGATGCTGTTGGCGAACGAAAAGATGAGGAATGAATCGTGGCCCTGCCATAATGCCAAACCGCCGATTGGCTGCCGGCATAATTTCTGTGAATGGTTCTGTCCATTGATTTACGAAATCATTTTAGCCAGCTCCAATTCAAGCCTGTCAAAGTTTTCTTCGTTTTTGTCAACAGCAAATACTTTCACTTTGTTGCACTCATTGGCTGAATTGGAAATTTGTTTGAAAATAATTTTTGTCTGGTCGGCAGAAACTTCTTCAAATGTTGCAAAAGCCTGGAGTTAAATGAGAGTCAAAAGTTCATCTTACCCTATTGAAATACATGTTACTCCGATCTTAAACTTTTGACCGGGTTCGCAACGGCTGCTTTGATTGCCTGAAAGCTCACTGTTATTAAAGCAATTAGGATTGCTGCCACGCCCGCCATTACGAATACCCAACCGCTGATATGTATGCGATAGGCGAAATCATTCAGCCAGTCGTTCATTGCCCACCAGGCAATGGGAGTCGCAATAACGATAGCGATGCTGACTAAAACGATGAATTCTTTTGAGAGTAAGCCGATGAGATCAGATACAGAGGCCCCGAGCACTTTGCGG
>DHWT01000024.1 GCA_002413325.1 Chitinophagaceae bacterium UBA5175
CAGGTTTCCATATCGGTCAGGTTGAGGTTGGTAAGCATATTGCTGAGCCAGGTCAATACCTTATTGCCGATGGAATGCCAGTAAAACAGTATGCGATGCGGGTTGCCGCCGAGGAAACGGGAACCATATACCACATCAGCCGAACCCCGTAAAACGGGTTTCAGCAATTCATTGAATTCTTCGGGATCATATTCCAGGTCGGCATCCTGGATGACCAGGTATTCCCCGGTTGCTTTTATGATCCCCGTATGGATTGCAGCTCCTTTTCCCTGATTTATTTCGTGCTTGTAATATTGCATGTTCATTTCCGGATGGGCGGCCCGGTAATTGAGTAAAACTTCTTCCGTGGCATCCGTTGAACAATCATTCACCAGGATCACTTCTTTCTGCAAATCATGGATTAATTTAACTGCAAATACGCGGTCCAGGATGAGATGTATGGTTTTTGCCTCGTTATAGGCCGGAATGATGATTGAAAGCGTCTTAAATGAATCCATGGTCTAGAGGGTTTTACAGGTCCGGGAATTGGATTTTAAGATGCAAACCGGGCGGCGGTAACAAATATTCTGCTATAACTGTAATATTCAATGAATTGAGAGGCAAAAATATCCTTTCCGTTTCTATATTACAAGCAGGGCGTGAAATAAAATTTGCCAGCTGAAAACTAAGTCTTACCTTCAATGTTGATGTTTAAACTTTAAAAACTGAAAATGAAAAAGACCTTACTATTCAGCACCATGGGACTGGCAGCTCTGTTAACTGCCTTTATTCCTGCGCACCAGTCCAAACCTGTTACGGATCCGTCACCCCGTCAGACTGGCAAATGGACAACAGATAAACCACATACCAATGTGAAATTTTCAGTTTCCCACCTGGTCATTTCCGATGTGGAAGGAACGTTCAAATCTGTTGATGGTACCATGGAAACTTCCAAGGCTGATTTCTCTGATGCAAAAATCAATTTTACTGCTGAAGTCAATTCCATAAGTACTGACAACGACATGCGCGATAATCACCTGAAATCAGACGACTTCTTCAATGCAGCGAAATTTCCCCAGATAAAATTCGTGAGTACTTCATTTACTCCCCTGGGAGACAATAAATATAAACTGGTAGGCAACCTCACCATTCGCGATGTAACCAAACCCGTAACATTTGACGTAAAATATGGAGGAACCATTTCGGCGATGGGCGCAACTCATGCAGGTTTTAAAGCGACTACAACAATCGACCGTTTTGATTATAACCTGAAATGGAATAAGGCAACGGAAGCGGGCGGAATGATTGTAGGTAAAGATGTGGATATTACAGTGAATGTGGATTTTAAGAAATCTTAAGATTATTTCTACTGATAAAAAGAGCGGATGGCTGAACCCATCCGCTCTTTTTCTTTTCACAGCTTACCGGTTCCGGTAAGTACTTATTTTTTATCGTCATATTTTTTCTGAGCCTCCTGTGCTTTTTTAAAATCCAGCACCACCCCGTTAATACAATACCGGAGACCGGTGGGTGGCGGTCCGTCGTCGAACACATGGCCCAGGTGCGATTTACATTTCCCGCATTCCACTTCCGTTCTTTCCATTCCTAATGAGTTATCTTTTAAGTAGATTATACTGGTTTTACTGATGGGTTCATAAAAACTAGGCCACCCGCACCCGCTTTCAAATTTGGTATCGCTGCGGAACAAAGGATTTCCGCAAACCGCGCAATAATAGGTGCCAATATCAGTGGAATGTTCAAACTTACTGGTAAAGGGCCTTTCCGTTCCCTTTTGCCGGGCAACATAATAAACATCAGCGGGAAGAATTTTCCGCCATTCCTCATCCGTATGGTTTACCAGCGAAGAATCGGGATGAACCGGGTTTTTGTCCATATTTGGGTTTTTACTTTTACCTGACTGGGAATAACATTGCTGAAATAAAAATGCAAGCACTAAAATTCCGGCTGATTTGAATAATCTGATCATGATTCAATATATATACATAACAAATCTACGCAGGTGCTGTTCGCCTGGTTTGTCATCCCCTTGACAAAATCCGGAATTTGCATTTTATTATCACGATATACGGCTTTCCCCATGAATTGATGCAAGTAAACGGTCGATTTGTTAAAGGAATTATAAGATGCGTACACTATATTTGTCCATTACCTAAGGCCAGTCATCATGTTTAACTTAATTCTCTTCGGTCCGCCAGGAAGCGGGAAAGGCACGCAGTCTGAAAAATTAATTGCCCGCTACGGATTTAAACACCTTAGTACAGGTGATCTTCTCCGGAATGAATTCAGGAATGGGACAGCCCTGGGGCTGGAAGCCAAAAGTCTGATGGATCAGGGTAAACTGGTCCCGGATGCGGTAGTCATTGGCATGATCCGCACGGCCCTGGAGCAAAATCCCGACGTAAACGGCTTTCTTTTTGACGGGTTTCCCCGTACAAATGCCCAGGCGGAAGCTCTGGATTCCCTACTCGCTGAAAAAAATACAACCATCCGTGTGGTATTGGCGCTGCAGGTTTCTAAATCAGAACTTATAAAAAGGCTGCTGAACCGCGGACTCACTTCCGACCGTACAGATGATGTGAATGAATCCGTGATCGGTTCCCGGATCGAAGAATATGAAAGGAAAACAGCCGCCGTTGCAGATCATTATAAAAAACTCGACAAAGTCGTTTATATCCCCGGAGAAGGCACGGTTGAAGAGATTTTTGGTGCGCTTTCGAAAGAAATAGACCGCAGGCAAATGTAGCGCCGGTGTGGGAGTATGGAAATACGACTTTGTACTAATGGAATATAACATTAAAAGCCATTAACGAATGCAGGGTCGTTAATGGCTTTTTGTTCAATTTTCAATTCCGGACACTCATACCTGAATGTAACGCTTCACTTAAAATTCAGCATCCCGCTTCTTAATATTCTTTTCCACACGAACAGAAATACGGATACTGATTTCATACAAAATGATCAGGGGAAGCGCGACGATGGTCTGACTCATCCAGTCGGGTGAAGGCGTGATCACCGCCGCTACAAACAGGATGGCGACATAAGCGTATTTCCGGTAGGTTCTTAGAAAGTCCGGTGTAATCAACCCGATATGTGTCAGCACATAACTGATCAGGGGCAGCTGAAAAGCAATTCCGGAACCGATCAGGATATCCAGGAGGTTGTCCAGGTAATCATCCAGGGTTGGCCGGGTAATGAGCATACCGCTCATGCCCAGTTTATAATTGGAAAGAAAGCTGAAAGTAAACGGAGCCAGCAGGAAATAACCAAAGGAAATACCCAGCAGGAAAAAAAAGGTCACGAAAAATATCGAACCACGGGTACTTTTGATTTCTTTCGGAGAAAGGGCCGGTTTTACAAAACGCCAGAATTCCCAGAACACATAGGGAAAGGCTATGATAAACCCACATACAAAGGCAATGGTGATGCTGGAGATGAACTGGGAACCGAAGGCGGTGGTTTGCAACTGCACATTGGCTGCCGGTAAACAAAGGGTATTGCCGAGATGCAGCAGATGGCTCAGCTTACAAAGACCCACTACCGATAGAAAATCCTGTTTCAGGGGTCCCATGATGATATTCTCAAAAATCCAGTCAATCTTAATGAAGGAAAAAACAGCAATTACAACGATTGCCAGTACTGACCGGACGATATGCCAGCGCAAAGCTTCCAGGTGTTCGATAAATGACATTTCTGCCTGCCCTGGGGTCCTCTTAAAAAAATTTAAAGCCATAGTTCACGGTATTGCCATTTATTAAGGCGTCGCAAAGGTAATTTGAAAAGGATTTACAGGAAAACTGCTTTTGTAAGTTGGAAACCGGTTAAGTACCGAGCGTTAAGCCTTAATCTGCACGCCGTAAGCTTACTTGAGCAGTTTCATTTTGACCATTTCTATCCGGGTATCACTTACACCGAGTATTTCAAATTCATAATCATCGATAATGATATGTTCTTTCAGGCGGGGGATCGCCTCGTGGCGGTTAATAATAAATCCGGATAAGGTTTCTGATTCATTTTCAGGAAAATCCAGGTCATATTTTTCATTGAGATAATCCAGTTCCAGCCGCCCGGCAAAAATATATTCATCATTGTTTAATTTCTTTTCCTCAAATTCTTCCGTATCGTATTCATCCCGGATCTCTCCGAATATTTCTTCCAGCAGGTCTTCCATGGTAACAATACCTGCTGTTCCGCCAAATTCATCCACAACCCAGGCAATACTTTTCCTTTCACGACTGAATTTGCTGATCAGGTCCATAGCGCTCATGCTTTCCGGAACCGCCGGAATCGGAAGCAGGATATCCCGGGTGGACGGAGGCGCTTTGAAAAGATCCAGCTGGTGTATATAACCCAATACATGATCTATATTTCCTTCGTAAACAACAAGTTTGCTCAGTTTGCTATTCATGAATTTTTTCCTGGCATCTTCAATAGGCATACGGATATCCACTCCTTCAATTTCCTTACGGGGTACCAAGCACTCCCGCACTTTCACCTTGGGCAGGGAAAGGGCGGCTTCAAAAAGATCCGTATTCAATTCCTGCTGCGGCTCATCTGTTTCGCCGGTTTGCTGGAAAAAATTACTCAGGTCGGCTTTCGCAAACAGGTCCTTTCGTTCATCAATCCGCACATTGAAAACATATTTCAGGATCCATTCGGAGATACGCGTAAAAAATACAGAAACGGGGTAAAATAAATTATAAAAGAAACTGCTTACCGGTGCAAAAAAATCGAGCAGGCTGTCGCTTTTTGCACGGAAAAAAGCCTTGGGGATCAGCTCCCCGAAAAAAAGAATAAACAGGGCAGACATGATGGTTTCGAACAACAATCGGAAAATATCCACCCAGGCCTGCGGTACAACCGTCTTCCTGATGATAAAATCCCACAAGGGCGCCAGGGTTTCACCTACCAGTAATCCGAAAATGACCAGGAAAATATTAAACCCGATCAGCAGTGCGCTGATAAACCGGCTGGGTGTATCCAGGAAACCTGAAAGGAGAATACTGCGCTGAAGGCCCTGTTTTTTCTTGAGTTCAATAGTGAGCCGGTTCGCATTGGCAAATGCGATCTCGATGCCGGCGAAAAAAATGATCATCAGCCAGGCGATGATGATCCAGATCAGGGTATTGGTATTTATAGGCATGCAAGTACGAATATAGCTGGAAAAAGGGAAACGAACCCGGTTCAGGGGCGGAATCCCTGCCGTTGCAGGAATTCGGAAATCACATGCCGGGCCTCTTCACAGGCTTTTTGCAGGTTATCGTTCATGATAATTTTGTTGAAATGGTGACGGAAGGAGATCTCATAAGCGGCTTTGTTGAGCCGGTCCTGCAGGGCTTCGGCAGATTCCGTAGCCCGGTATTCGAGTCTCCGCTTCAATTCTTCAATGGAAGGAGGTTGTACAAAAATCGAAAGGCTTTGTTCGGGATATTGCTCCTGCACATGGATGGCGCCCTTTACATCGATATCCAGGATCGGGATTTTATTCAATGCCCGGATCCGTTTCAGTTCCGATTTCAATGTGCCATAATACCGGCCTTCATAAACCATTTCCCATTCTGCAAATTCCTGGTTTTGAATTTTATGCTGGAATTCTTCCAGTGTCATAAAATAATAATCGACTCCGTGCACTTCGCCCGGCCGCTGTGCGCGCGTAGCTGCTGAAACAGAAAATGCCAGTTGGGAAAAATGTTGGAGCAGGTACCGCGTGATGGAAGTTTTGCCGGCACCCGAAGGGGCCGTTATAATGATCAGCATCGGAAATATTTAAATTCTTTTGATCGAAGCCCCCAGGCGGTTGAGCCGCTCGTCAATATATTGGTACCCGCGGTCGATCTGGTCGATATTCTGAATCACGCTTTTCCCTTCAGCACTCATGGCCGCGATGAGCAGGGATACTCCGGCCCGGATATCCGGGCTGCTCATGGTGATCCCACGCAGTTTGTGCATTCTTCCCAATCCAATTACCGCAGCCCGGTGCGGATCGCAAAGAATGATCTGCGCACCCATATCAAGCAGTTTGTCAACAAAAAACAACCGGCTCTCAAACATTTTCTGGTGGATGAGCACGCTGCCCTTTGCCTGGGTAGACACCACAAGCATCACACTCAGCAGGTCGGGTGTAAGTCCGGGCCATGGATGATCGTATAGGGTGAGTACCGAACCATCCAGGTAAGTTTGAATTTCATATAATTCCTGCGGAGGCACATAAATATCATCCCCCTGGATTTCCAGCCGGATGCCCAGCTGCCGGAATTTATCCGGAATCTGGCCCAGTTCAGCCACCCGGGCATCCTTGATCCGGATTTCACTCTGGGTCATAGCTGCCAACCCGATGAAAGAACCGATTTCAATCATATCGGGAAGCATCTGGTGTTCTGTGCCAGCCAGCTCCCGCACTCCCTCGATAAACAGCAGGTTGCTGCCAATACCCGTAATCTTTGCCCCCATCCGGTTCAACATCCGGCAGAGCTGCTGTATATAGGGTTCGCAGGCTGCATTATATATGGTCGTTTTGCCGGTAGCCAGACTCGCAGCCATTACAATATTCGCTGTACCGGTAACGGAAGGTTCTTCCAAAAGCATGTAACAGCCTTTGAGTTCCGGGGCTTCCAGACGGAAATAATCATCCCCCGGATGATAGGAAAAGCGGGCGCCCAGTTTTTCGAAGCCGGTCATATGCGTGTCCAGCCTTCTTCTGCCAATCTTATCACCTCCCGGTTTGTGTACAAATACTTTCTTGAAACGGGCGAGCAGGGGACCCGCCAGCATCACGGAACCACGCAGTTTCCCGCTTTTTTTTCGATAGGTTTCACTGTTCAGATAATCCACATTGACCTCATCGGCCTGAAAACTGCAAACATGACGTGAAGGGCGTTCTGTTTTGACACCCATCTCCTGCAGGAGTTCGATCAGCAGGTTGACATCCAGGATGTCCGGAATATTTGAGATGGTTATTTTGCCTTTGGAGAGTAATACGGCACTGATTACCTGGAGCGCTTCATTTTTGGCCCCCTGGGGAATGATATCTCCTTTCAACCGTTTACCACCGGTCACTTCAAAGGCATTCATTCAATATCTTTTCTTTTTGAATTTACCTCCGCGATCGTTGCTCCGGTTATTGTTAGGGTTATTCCGTTGAAATTTCTGATTGCGTTTATTGCGGTCATACCCGTATCCGCCACCGCTTCTTTCCCTGCTTTCACTGGGTCGGAAACTCCGTACAAACGGCGTATTGGTAAACTCCAGCTGACCGTTGGTGATGGCACTGAGCTCCCCCTGAATGGCATCATCGTGCACCGTTTCCTTATGCCAGTTATTATAGGCCAGCTTCATGTAATAGGCTATGGCATTGGCAAACCCGTTTTTCTTTTCCGGATTTTCTTCCTGCAGGGCCTTATCAATAATCAGCTCCAGGTTTTTTCCGAGGTGTGCGTGCTTCGGGTATCGCTTCGGGTAAGGAAGCGGATCCGATTTTTGTTTCAGCGTTTCGCGGGTCGGAATCGGGTAAGGAGAAGATACATCGAGTTTGAAATCGGATATCAGAAAAAGATGATCCCACAATTTATGGCGGAAATCCTCCACATTTTTCAGGTGTGGATTCAGAAATCCCATCAACTCGATCACGACAGCCGCGTTTCTTTCACGCACTTCAGGATCCTCAATGGTAAGCAGGTATTCGATCATCCGCTGGATATGGCGGCCGTATTCACGCATAACCAGATGATTACGCGTAGTATTGTATTCCATTATATGTATTTTAAGACAGACAAACCTACGGAAAAAAATCAGTTCGCGATCACCTTGGTCAGGAACTGCCTGTTATGGGCCAGATCCACCGCCCGCAGGAAGTATATTCCGCTGGCCGGTTTACGGGAAAGATCCATGGAAGTGATACCGGTTCCGGTAAGCTGAACCTCTTTTCTTTCTATGACCTGCCCCGTGGTGCTCACCAGTTCCAGGCTGAAATTCCCTGTTTGAAGTTCATCAAACTGGATCATCATTTTCCGGTCTACCGGGTTCGGATAAATCTGGATTCCCGGACGCTGATCTTCCTGTTGCAGGTTCACCTCTTTGACGACCGAATAAACGATGTTTCCTTCCGGATCGATCCGTTTGATGCGGAAATATACCTGGCCCACATCAGTTTTAGAAGGGTTGTATTGATACTGGTATTGTGCAACAGTACCTGTTGGAGCAGATCCAGCCGGGACCGTTCCCGCTGTCTGCCAGCTTTCTCCGTCCCGGCTATATTCAATTTCATATACTATATCATTTTGGTCGTTTGTACCAAGCCACTGCAGTGAAATGGTGCCATTTTTTTTGAAAATCGAGAAACCGGTGATGGCTGAACCCAGCGCTACGGCCGGGCACCAGTAATAAGTCAGCCTCATAATACCACCGATGACCGTGGTTATCGAAGAATTGTAATTGGATCCCCCGTCCAGTGTGATCAATCCCCCATTGATGGCATACGTAAAATTGACGGTCCCCAGCCCGAGGTATGCCGCATTCCCGCCGGTTGAACCCACTCCGTTCGGATTGGTAATGATGTTTTCAGGCCCATAGGTAATCGTATCCCCCGGTTGTCCATAAGG
>DHWT01000116.1:0-618 GCA_002413325.1 Chitinophagaceae bacterium UBA5175
TATGAGTTATGAATTATGAATTATGAGTGAGGAGCTATGATTCATAATTCATAATTCATAACTCATAACTTATCAACATCTTTCCCAAATACGATGCGGGTTTCCCAATCCGGGAATAGACGATACCTCCACTAAAATATAAGAATCTGGAAATGAGCGGTTTATTTTGAGATGAAAAACCGGCATTCTTTTCGAATCAGAATGGGTATAATTTATTAACCCATGCATTTGCAAGCTTCTTCGGGCATATTCATAGTTGAAGACAACCTGCTCTACCAGCAGTTGATCGCCCGCGAACTGGAGGACTTTGGTGGCCCCCTTTATTTTTACACCACCGGTGAACATTGTATTGCCAATCTTTGTCGTAAACCTGCTATTGTTGTATTGGATTACAACCTGGATGGTGAGATCAACGGGCTGGAAACCCTGGAAGAGATCCGCAAATTCGATCCTTCCATATTTGTAGTATTATTTTCCAGCCAGAAAGAAGTGTACAACAATGAAAACCAGCGCCGCTATGGTTCTTTCGACTTCCTCGAAAAAAAGGAACAGTCCTTTTCCCTGCTCAGGAAATTATTGCAGGCGAAGGTCAGTATATAATAAAAAGCGTTAGGCGTT
>DHWT01000116.1:901-3069 GCA_002413325.1 Chitinophagaceae bacterium UBA5175
TTCTACCCCGGAATCCTCGAAATATATTTCTCGATCTGTTTGATCTGGTCCACGATCTGTGGTGTGGTGGGCTTCAGGTTCTTTGCCTTCCTGAAAAATTCTTTGGAAGCGCGGAACTCTCTTTTCGTCATCATGATAGAACATAGCTGGAGATAGGCGGCCGCCTGGTTTTCCTTATCCGGGAGTCCTTTGCTGATGGCCTGCCGGATCAGTCCTTCTGCTTTACGGATATCATTTTTCTGCATGGCCAGCATACCCATCTGGAGCAGGCTGGCACCTTCGGCTTCCTTCATCGGCATACCCAGGTCCAGGCCCTTGCGCATATTGACTTCAGCCCCGTCAAAATCCTGTTTCATCATGGCGATATTACCTTTGAGCGTATAGTAAACGGAGCGGATGGGTTTATAGAGCAGGCCGGGAAACTTAATGGTGGAAAGGACTTTTTCGGCGCCTTCCATATCACCCGATTCCATATATTCCTGGATCAGTCGGAGGGGGCCGAAAAAGAAGTGCCCGGCAATCAGGATCACCCCGGTCAGGTAGGGCAGGAAGGCCGGCCAGAAACTGCTGTAAATATTGGTAATGATGCCGATGACGATCAGGGCGACGCCGATATGTAAACGGTACTTGATAATAATGCTGTAAAACTTCATAGCCTCAATTTGGGCTGCAAAGATAGGTGAAGTTTCAGCGACTGGCAGGGTGAATCCGGTGTTTCCCGGGCTCAGAATTTGTCGTTATTCACTTCGATCCAGTAACCATCCGGGTCCTGGAGATAGATCTGCTGTATCTGGTCCGGGCGGATTTCCACTTTTTTCTCAACGCCGGCCCAGTTTCCGTATTTAATGCCCAGTTGGTCCAGGTGTTTCATAAAATCGGGCAGGGAGGCGACGGCAAAAGCGAGGTGGATATTCACGTCGTGCGGAACGTCCGTTTTGGCACCCTTGACTACATGGAGTTCATTGTGTTCGCCTATTTTGAACCAGGTATGGCGTTGATCGTGGAAGGGTTCGGGAATGGTATCGAGCATCATGACCCTGGAGTAGAAGTCGGATCCCCGTGCGAGATCGGTAACGTAGATGGTGGTATGATTAAAGTGAGGCCTGTTCTGGGCCTGACTTTGCAGGGAGAGGCAGAGGATCACTAAAAAACAGACATTTTTGAGCAATAATTTCATTGATGGCGTTTGAAATATGAAGTTAAGGGGAAAGGGGTTCTTGTTGCAGAAAATCTTACTTTTGCCCCCTTCAATTGAAGCCGGTCCCGTAGTTCAATGGATAGAATAGAAGTTTCCTAAACTTTTGATGCAGGTTCGATTCCTGCCGGGACTACATCTTTTTCGAAAAAACGCCGATTCTGCGGCGTTTGCGCGATTCTCCTTTTTGTGGTTGAAGTATTGGTTGACGTTTGGTTATAAAAGAGTCAATATTTGTTATTTTGGGCTTCAATTAAGCGGATTTTTTTATGTCTACTATTTTAGAATAAGCTCCAATAAGTAAGTCTTCAAAAATCATTCCTTCACCAATAAAGAAGACTACACTTCTTTCATACCATTTTAAGATGTAAATCCCATCAGGTCTTTTTTCAATTTCTAGTAGGGATTGATCGCTAATATTATTCGATACCGTCTGGTAGTATTCGTTTTCTATCCAGGTGGTTCTATAGGTACCTGTAAAAAGATCATTGGGTAATTCACCTGAAATCAATTTAGCTGATTCAGTCAAGGGGCTTTTTAAGGAATCGTTTCCGTATTTAGAAACCAGGCAACCGTCTCCAATATTCTTAAAAACAAAGTATCCCAATGTAAAGGGCATATTCTTATTATATAAATTTACTAAATAGGATAGTAATGCTATCTTAAATTTCAATATAAATGACAGTTCGTATTAATGATTATTTCAATCAGGGTCTCATCTCACTTATAATCATACCGGTTGATGGGCAAACTCATCAGGCACATAAATGCAATAACCCCTCGTCTTCGACAAGAGGTTTTTGTGCCCGGGGTGGCATAAAATGGCGTACAGCATCAACAGATGCGTCTTTGTCAGGAATATGTCAGGCTAGTGGCAATGCGGTGTCAAACAAATGAAAGGTTCCTATAAGGTTCCTATATTTTCCCTATAAGGTTCCTGTGGATTTTCGGGATTTTATAATTTTGGAAAAAA
>DHWT01000126.1 GCA_002413325.1 Chitinophagaceae bacterium UBA5175
TGTATGGCAGTACCAGCCTGGATTCCGGCAGGTCCATCATGTTTGCCTATGTGGCCATTTCGATAGGAGATATCGGCGTGGGCTTTATCTGCCAGTGGTTTAAAAGCCGCAAAAAAGGCCTGCTCCTGTTTTATATCTTATGTGTCCTGTTCGGGATTTTATTTTTCAGCAGCCTGAACAACAACGATTCCACCATGTATTTTCTCTGCGCCATGCTGGGTTTTTCAACCGGTTTCTGGGCCATTTTTGTGACCATGGGGGCCGAACAGTTCGGAACCAATCTGCGCGCTACCGCGGCTACTACCATCCCAAACATGGTCCGGGGTGCCCTGCCCCTGATGAACCTGCTTTTCCTGAACCTGTTCCAGAAAAGCTGGGGCTGGACGCTGGTTCGCAGTGGTGTCATTACGGGGATCCTCGTGATGCTCATTAGTTTCGTGGCTTTTTACTTTACGGAAGAAACCTATCATAAGGACCTGAATTATACCGAGCAATAGCCTTCCCACGCACTTCGCACGCTGAATCCCTATCTTCGCGCCTGATTTTTCCAGCAAACATTTATCTGATGAAATTTTTAATTATCCGTTTTTCCTCCATCGGGGATATCATTCTGACAACACCGGTCATCCGGTGTCTTAAAAAACAGGTTCCCGATGCGGAAATACATTATCTCACCAAGTCGACGTACCTGCAAATCCTTTCGTCAAATCCCTATATCGATAAAATACATTACCTGGAACAAAGTCTGCAGGCGGTTATCATGGAGCTGAAGAGGGAAAAATTTGATATTGTGATCGACCTGCATCACAACCTTCGTTCCATGAAAGTAAAAGATGCATTAAAAGTCAAATCCTTTTCATTTGATAAACTCAATATAAAGAAGTGGATCTATACCAGTTTTAAATGGAACCTGCTCCCGGATATACATATCGTGGACCGATATATGGAAACCGTTGCGGATTTTGGCGTAAAGAATGACGGAGCCGGACTGGATTATTTTATCGCGAAGCAGGACGTCATCAATGAATCGGACCTGCCCACTTCCCACCAGGCCGGTTATGTGGGTGTCGTAATCGGCGCCGCCCTGAATACTAAAAAGTATCCTTTTCATCATGTGAAAAAACTCTGCGAATTACTGGACCATCCCATCGTATTGCTCGGGGGGCTGGAAGATGCAGATGAAGGGGATCGTATTGCAGCTTCCGACAAGATCAAGATCTATAATGCCTGCGGGAAATTCGGTTTGAATGAATCGGCCGACCTCGTTCGCCGGGCAAAACTGGTGGTGACCAACGATACAGGCCTGATGCATGTTGCAGCTGCTTATAAGAGACCCGTCATTTCATTATGGGGAAATACCGTTCCGGAATTTGGTATGTATCCCTACTACGGCAGTAATTTTCTTCAGCAATCCGGTGCAGGGCGGGATCGGCTTCCGTACGATATCATGGAAATAAAAAATCTCCGCTGCAGGCCCTGCTCAAAAATCGGGTATGATTCCTGTCCGCTGGGACATTTTAAATGCATGGAAAAAATTGAACCTGCGCGGGTGGTGGAACAGATCCGGGCCAGGCTCTCCGCTATTTGATATGCTGACCCGTCCAGCTGCCGTCCTTTTCAAACAGATTAAATCCCACTACGGAATCATAACATAAATATTTCCCGTCCCAAACACCCTTCACATCAAAATGATTGTAAATGCCGGTTGCGGCTTTTACAAAAAAGCCGGTCCATTCTCCATCTGCGTTAAAACTTAACATGAGCTGCTGGGTCGCAACCGAAATATAACCGATCAGGTCGTCAGTCCGGTTGAAAATATAAAGCCCCTTCCAGGAAGGATTCTTGGGATGATATTCATTGTGATACATCGGGTTGAGCGTCTTGTTGATATCCGGGTTCAATTCATAGTGGTTAAGCGGGTTGATCGTGCTGTTGAATTCCGGGTTCACGTCATTATTATGCAGCGGGTTGATATTCCAGTTATATTTTGGATTGATATTGGAATTTTTTTCAGGGTTGATGGTACTGTTGAATGAAGGACTGAGGTTGATGTCCATTTTTGGATCATGACGGTTCTCCAGGGCCTGGGAAAAAACAGGCGCATGGAACAGGAGGACCGGTAAGAAGGACAGCAGTAAAATTCTAATCATGTGTTTTTTCTATGGTTTGCAGTTGAAAAGCGCCGGGTTCAGGAATTCAAAATACAATTATTTTATGACGATTTCATTTAACATGAATGTGCGTCCATTTCCCGGTTTTATCAAACAGGTTATAGCCGGACTGGTTATCGTAACACAGGAACATACCCGTCCAGACCCCGAACAAGGTAAAATAATTATACATCGACCGGCCGGCTTTCACATAATACCCGTTCCAGGTACCGCTGTTGTCAAAAGAAAGCATCACATTCTGTGTGGCCACAGAAATATATCCAAAGAGCTGGTTGGAATCGTTAAAAAGGAATAAACCCTTCCAGGTTTCTGTGGAAGGCCGCAGGCCCTTCATGATCACGGGGTTCAGTACATCGTTCGACTGGGGATTCAGCTGCAGGTTGATCATCGGATTGATACTGGGGTTCAGTGTCGGGTTCACAGAATTTTCCTTCAGGGGATTCATATTCCAGTTAACAGACGGGCTGATGGACTGGTTGCTGTCGGGGTTGATCTCTTTATTGATAAACGGGTTCAGGTTGGCATCCTTTTTTGGATCATGACCTTTAAATGCCAGGTCATCCTGTGCATAAAGCACAGAACCCATGAAAAGGCACGCAATCAAAATCACCATTCCTCGCATACGAATAACGGGTTGTTATAACGTTGGATTCAAAGCGACTTTTCGCCGGATACGGGGATGTGATAAGGGAAAATGATAAGAGACAGGCAAATGTAGTATAGAGTTCTTGCTTTGTCAATAGGGTTTTAGAAGCTGAACGCGTAACGCTGAACGCTTAACGCTTAACGCTTAACGCTTAACGCTTAACGCTTAACGCTTAACGCTTAACACCTGAAATTTTCTGTTTACAATTTACAACATTTTGATCAGACGGATGCCAACATAACGTCAGATGCACGGGGATTCCCCATCAATGAACCCGCGTTCAGCGTTAGGCGTTAAGCGTTAAGCGTTCAGCATTAAGCCTTCAGCGTGGCAAGCACATCATTCATGTTCCGGACCGCATCGGCACTTTTCGAAAAAAGGGCTTTTTCTTCTGCATTGAGCTCGAAAGGAATGATTTTTTCCCAGCCTTTCTTCCCGATCGTTACCGGCACACCCAGGCAGATATCTTTTTGCCCGTATTCGCCATCCAGGGATACACAACAGGTGAAGAGCTTTTTTTCGTCTCTTACAATGCTTTCAACCAGGGCCGCTCCGGATGCACCGGGTGCATACCAGGCGGAAGTGCCAATGAGTTTGGTCAGGGTAGCTCCACCAACCATCGTATCGGCCACAATCTGTTTTTGTTTTTCTTCAGACAGCAGTTTGGTAACAGGGACGCTGTTCCAGGTAGCAAAACGGATCAGCGGTATCATGGTGGTATCCCCGTGACCGCCAATGACCAGGGCATTCAGGTCTGCCGGACTGCATCCGAGATGCTGGCTCAGCTGGTATTTAAACCGGGAACTGTCCAGCGTGCCGCCCATGCCGATGATCCGTTCTTTAGGGATTCCGGATTCCTTCAGCGTGAGGTAGGTCATGGTATCCATCGGATTGCTGATGATGATCAGGATGGCGTCGGGAGAATATTTCAGGATATTGCCGGTAACGGTTTTCACGAT
>DHWT01000301.1 GCA_002413325.1 Chitinophagaceae bacterium UBA5175
CCATTCCCCATTGTTCAAAGGCATAGCCCAGCAAAAGCAGCTTGCAATGACGGTTCAGGCCGCTGCGCTGAAATTTTTTTCCATACCAGGTATAACCCAGCTGCGTAGTTGAAAAAGCGGGCTGGATATCGTAAAACCGCGAACTTCCCGCATATTCACCGGCCTGTTTGTCGAAAATGATAAAGGGATATTCCTTTTGCATAGTCCGTTCCCGGAGGGCATGCTCTATATATTTTGTCATGCCTTCCCTGCCGGCCGCGCTGACGGCCGAGTAGGTCCATAATTCCGGCTCCTGATCTGCGTAAGGTAAAAGAAATGGCAGGTCCTCCTGTTGAAGGGGTCTCAGCAATACGCGTTCGTTTTCCAGCAACAGGTTTTCGGGAAAACAGATCATCAGTTTCAGGTTTTTTTTATTCTCAATCAAAAATCTCTAACCGGGAGGCTGTAATATGAAAGCTTTTGCGATGATATGGGCATAAACCGTGGGATTCAATACCCCTGCGGTGTTCCGGTGTGCCGTATCCCTTGTTATTAAACCATCCGTACTGCGGGTATTCCAGGTGCAGTTGCTGCATGTATTCATCACGGTATGTTTTAGCCAGAATGCTGGCAGCCGCAATGGAAGCATAGATGCCATCTCCCCGGATCACACAGAGGTGCGGAATTTTTTTATACTTATAAAACATAGGTCCGTCGATCAGCAGAAACTCAGGCTTCTGATTCAGCTTATGGATCGCCCCGTGCATGGCTTTGAAAGATGCTTTCAGGATATTGATCTTATCAATCTCTTCATTACCCACCTGCTCCACGGCAAAATCCAAAGCATGGGTTTCAATATAGGTTCTGAGCTCAATCCTTATTTCAGGGGCGATCTGTTTGGAATCATTGAGCAGGGGATGATGGAAATCCCTGGGCAGGACCACCGCTGCGGCAAATACCGGTCCGGCAAAACAACCCCGGCCTGCTTCGTCGCAGCCTGCTTCGCGTAAATGGGAATGATGGAATGCTTTGAGCAAAGAAATTTCTTTGCTCAAAAATAATGCAATGCATGACTTCACGGTTCCCCGGGACGAAATAGTTATCTACAGCGGTCCGGGATGAATTATTTTTGCCAAATGGTCAGCTGGAAAACAAAATCTGCCAACAGGGGGGTTGCCTATTGGGTACTCGCAGGCACCATCATGTTATTTATTCAGGTATTACTGGGTGGTATTACCCGGTTAACCGGTTCGGGGCTTTCGATTACCGAATGGAATGTAATTACCGGCGTTCTTCCGCCCCTCAGTCCGCAACAATGGTCGGCGGAATTCGATAAATATAAGCAGACGCCGCAGTTCCACCTGCTGAATGCCGGGTTTACCCTGTCTGATTTCAAATTTATTTTTTTCTGGGAGTGGTTTCACCGGTTATGGGCCCGGCTGGTGGGCGTTGTTTTCATCGTTGGTTTTGTGCTGCTACTTTTTAAAAGAAAATTGAAAAGTGAAATGATCACGCCCCTGCTCATCCTGTTTTTCCTGGGCCTGCTGCAGGCACTCATCGGATGGATCATGGTTGCCAGTGGTTTGACCGGCGACGCACTCTATGTGAAACCAACCCGGCTCGCCCTGCATTTTATTTTTGCGATCGGGCTCATCTCCTATGCGTTCTGGTTTTCCCTCAGACTATTAATTTCCGTTTCCCGTATCCGGAATGCCCGCGGTATCCGGGCTTTATCCATCGCCCTGGTGGTATTGGTTTTTGTCCAGTTATTATACGGGGCGCTGATGGCCGGAAATAAAGCGGCTGCCGTGGCGCCTACATGGCCCCGGATCAACGGGGACTGGATACCGGCAAACCTGTTCAGGGATAAACCCTTTTTGATCAATTTCATCGGCAATCCGGTTACCATTCATTTCATACACCGGAACCTGGCTTATCTCATCGGGCTGGGGGTCCTGTTATGGACGCTCCTGATTTTCAGTTCGGGTATGATACGAAATCAGCGGACCCGCTTGGTCCTCCCGCTGGGCCTGGTGTTTTCCCAGATCCTGCTGGGTATTCTGGCCCTGCTGACCAGTCCCGGCATTGTGGCCAATCACTGGGTGGCTTTCGACTGGATCGCATTATTACATCAGATGAATGGTATGCTGCTGCTTTTCAGCCTGATTTATGCGATCTATGTGTTAAGGCCCGATTTGAAGTAATTTTAGGCTGGTCTTTCCGTTAGAATACAGATTACGGAATGAACCCTGTTTTATTTTTCACCTGAATTTCCACAGATCCTGACGGCAAGATGTTATACCTGAAATCAGTTTATTTTTCTTTTCCCGTTCAGCTGATCATCCTGTATCTGAAAAAATACCAGGTTATCCTCATATTCTGGATCATCCTGTTTTCCACGATTCACGGTGGATTCATGCATTCTGTCGGGGCCGATGCCCTGTTCCTGGCGCCCGAATACCTGGACCATGTAAATGCTTTGAGCGGGGCCATGGTGGGGGCAGCTGCCGGGGCCTTTATCATATGCTGGAATATAACCACATTTATCCTGTACAGCCGGCATTTCCGTTTCCTGGCCACGACCACCCGGCCTTTTCTGAAATATTGTACCAATAATTTTATACTCCCGGGCAGCCTGCTGATCTATTATTTCTTCCAGACCATCAATTTTGACTCCACGAAGGAACTGATGACCAACAGTGAAATTGCCTGGCTGATCTCGGGATTTCTGACGGGATTTTTTTTGGTGATCGGACTTTCCCTCCTGTATTTTTTTGAAGCGGACCGCACCATCATCCGGCAAATGACCCCCCTGATCGCGAACCCGAAACTTTTTAAATCGCAGTTCAAATCAAAAGATACCACACAGAACAACAGCCGGCTGATCCGCGTGAACTGGTATCTCAGCGGACCCTTTACAGTAAAACAGGTGCGGGATGTATCCCATTACAGCAAGGAATTCATTGAAAGGATTTTCAGCCGCCATCATTTTGCAGCCATCCTTTCTATTTGTATTGCATTTCTGTTTTTGGTCGTTGTTGGTTTTTTTATGGATCAGCCGGCTTTCCAGCTTCCCGCTGCGGCCAGTATATTCCTGTTCTTTTCCATCCTGCTCGCTGTTTCGGGGGCCTTTTCCTATTTCCTGGAAAGCTGGAGCATCCCTTTCCTGGTGGTGCTTTTTTTTATACTGAATATTTTATATCGCTACGATGTGATCGATCCGACCAATAAAGCCTATGGGCTGAATTATACCAACCGGTCAGAGAGGCCGGCCTATACCCAGGCTCATTTGCTGGACATGTGTTCACCCGAAATAGTAGCTGCCGATAAAACCCGCATGCTGCAGATCCTGGAAAAATGGAAGAAAAAACAAAAGGAAGAAAAACCCATGCTGGTAATCATTAATACCAGCGGAGGGGGCAGCCGGAGTGCAGCATTTACCATGAATGTGCTCCAGAAGCTTGACCGGCAGACCGGGGGCAGGCTGATGGATAAAACGTTTCTGATCACCGGTGCTTCCGGCGGTATGTTCGGGGCAGCTTATTTCCGTGAACTGTGCCGCTTACGGTCGTACAAAGATTCGACCATTAACCCGGACGATCACAAGTATACCGATGCCATATCCGTTGACCTGCTCAACCCGCTTTTTTCATCATTCGTGGCACGCGACCTGGCTTCGCCGGCACAGAAATTCAAAGTGGGCAATTACGAATATATCAAGGACCGGGGTTACGCTTTCGAACAGAAACTCAACGCCAATACCGGGGGAGTGCTGGACAGGCAGCTCCGTGATATTGAACCGGAGGAGGCATCGGCACAGGTCCCTCTGATGTTATTCAGTTCGGTCATCACCCGCGATAGCCGTACCATGCTGATCAGTACCCAGCCGATCAGCTTTTTAATGCGGCCTGTCTTCGACAGCACCCGGATAAAAACCATCGATCCGGATGCCGTGGACTTCGGCAGTTTTTTTTACAAACAGGATCCCATGAATGTGCGCATGCTTACGGCTTTGCGCATGAACGCAACTTTTCCTTATATTTTACCCAATGTATGGCTGCCATCCGAACCGGTGATCGATGTAATGGATGCAGGATTCAGGGATAATTTCGGAGAACAGGTAGCCATCCGTTTTATTGACGTTTTCCGGGACTGGATCCTCCGGAATACAAGAGGCGTGCTGCTCATCCAGATCC
>DHWT01000077.1 GCA_002413325.1 Chitinophagaceae bacterium UBA5175
GACGGGGGGCGGAGGGGAGGATACACTTTCAGGTTCGTATCGTAATCAACCAGGGCCTCGTCGTTAAAGAACAGGTGATAAGGTGTTACCGAACAACTGATATCCAGTCCGGCGTCTTTCCCGCGACGGATATATTCGATGGATTTGGGAGAAGTGACACCGGTAAAATGTATGCGGGACTGCGTGTACCGGGCCAGTTTGATATCGCGGGCAATGATGAGTTCTTCAGACATCATGGGTTTTCCGGGAAGGCCGAGCCGGGTTGAAATGATGCCTTCATGGATCAGACCATTGGGTGAGATGCTGGTATCATCCGGAATCTGAATGATCACCCCTCGGAATGCTTTAACATATTGCAGGGCCTTTACCAGGACGCCGGACGATTGTACGGGGTGGAGGCCATCAGAGAATGCCACGGCACCGCTGTTCTGCATATCATACATTTCAGCGAGGTGGCGGCCGTCTAGATTCTTGGTAATGGCACCGATGGGCCAAATGGAAACCGGCAGGTTACCGGAACGCTGGCGAAGGTATTCTACCTGAGATTTATTATCGGTAACGGGCTGGGTATCCGGTATCAGGAAAACATCCGTGAATCCGCCCGCTGCCGCGGCAGCGGCCCCGGTTTCCAGTGTTTCCTTGAATTCAAAACCCGGATCGGCAAAATTGGAAAATATATCCACCCAGCCGGGGCTTACCTGCAGGCCTTTCTGTTCAATAACCCGGTCTGCCGGATCGGAAATATCGGGAGCCATCCGGCTGATGATGCCCTGTTCTATTAAAATATCCTGGACGGTTCCGTGATGGGAAGAGAGGGGGTCAGTAATGCAAGCCTGTTTAATTAGCAGCTTCATCTATAAGGAATTGCGCGAAGATACGGTTTACCCCTGAATTCATTTTCGGGCAAGATATTTTTATTGTAGATTTGCATCCCCTTTCGGGTATTTCGGGACGTAGCGCAGCCCGGTAGCGCGTTTGCATGGGGTGCAAGAGGCCGCTGGTTCGAATCCAGTCGTCCCGACCAAACAAAATCGGCAGAGCCTCCGCATCGCGGAGGTTTTGTCGTTTCAGAGCGGAGCCGTCAAGCTTGCTTGAATGGCGCAGCGAAAAAATGACAAGGACCCCCGGAACCATGTCATCTTTTTGTACCCGTCTTTTCGGATCATCCGCCGGCAGGCGGTTATTCCATCCATAAGCGTCCAGGGGATCGTCTGCCAAACCGCAGAACATCCTGCCGCAAAATCCTCCGGACTTTCCCAATCTTAGTATCTTCCCTTTAATAAAGTATCCCGAGGCCGCCGGTGCTGCCCCGTCTGAGTCGGAAATAACCGCCCGATAAAAATTGCTGTATGAAATGGAATCTCCGCAAAAAGTCAATTCGGTGTTTATTATTTCTTTCAATCCTGCTCGCATCAGTAACACATGCGCAAAACATTCCATTGCCAAAAGAATGCAGGTTTCATTTAGGAGATCAGATGGATTGGGCAAATCCATCATTTAATGATTCAGGCTGGGACACCAAACCACTCGGCAAAAGCTGGTCGGCCACAGGCATGAAAGAAAATATCTACGCCTGGTACAGAATTAAAATAGTGATTCCTTCCGGTTTGAAAACTGCAATCGCCGGGGGAATGGGGATAAAATTGAATCTTGGCAAAATTGATGACGTGGACCAGACCTTTTTTAACGGCAAACTGATCGGGCAAACAGGTTCCCTGCCTCCCCATTATCAAAGCAAATGGGACTCGGAACGTATTTATATGGTCCCGGAAAATGACTTGTTATGGGACCAGGAGAATGTAATTGCTGTAAGGGTTTTTAGTCTGGATCCCGGAGGCGTAGGCATGTACCAGGGCGACTATCATTACGGGCCGGTTCAATGGTCTGATTATATATCGATAGCGCATTCTATTACTCAAACAGATCATAACGGATTTACCACTAAAATAAAATGTACCAACAAAAGCAATAACGGTTTCAACGGGACAGCAACATATTGGATATCAGATAAAGCAAACAGGAAATTATTTTCTGAGTCCAGACCTGTTATAGTGAAGCCGGCAGCGGGTTCTGAAACAGTGATCGTTTTCTCAGACTATAAGCCTTCCAGTGAGCATATTTTTAATGTGGGTTATCAGATAACAGGGGACCATGATTCAGCAATAGTAAAAAATGAGCAGGTTTACCTGGCTGATAAGAACATTACTATTCAGGTGGCCGGTGAACCAAAGCCTGTTGTGGAGAATAAAGTACCGGACCTGTTTGTGGCGGCTCCCTTTCAGGACCAGCAATTGCTGGGTTATATCGGGAAACGCATGTCCCAAAATCTGGAAGAACGTCTGCTGAAAGTAGATGAGCCTGGTATTATAAATGGATACTTGCAAAGACCGGGCAACCATCCATGGATTGGTGAGCATGTGGGCAAATACCTGGAGGCAGCCTGTAATGTCTGGAAAAATACCCATGATACCAGTCTGAAAAAGCAGATGGACCGAATGATGTATGAACTGATAAACACACAACTGGATAACGGTTACCTGGGAACTTATACACCCGATCAGTACTGGACAAGCTGGGATGTATGGTCGCATAAATATAATTTATACGGACTGCTGGCTTATTATACCACAACCGGTTACCAGCCTGCGTTGGAAGCCTGTAAAAGAATGGGGGACCTGCTGTGCACGACTTTTGGTAACAATCCCGGGCAGCGGGATATTATTTCCGCGGGAGAACATGTTGGAATGGCGGCAACCAGCGTCCTGGATCCGATGGTAGAACTTTACCGCTATACGGGTGAAAAAAAGTACCTGGATTTTTGTTACTATATCCTGGATGCATGGGAACATCCCAACGGCCCCGGAATTATCAGTACGCTGTTAACCACCGGCAGCGTACATAAAGTAGCCAACGGAAAAGCATATGAAATGCTTTCCAACCTGGTTGGCTTAATGAAACTATACCGTGTTACCGGAGACGGGAGATTTTTAAGTCCCGTGCTGATCGCATGGCGGGACATCGTAACCCACAGATTGTATATTACCGGGACCACCAGCTCTTTCGAGCGTTTTCAGGATGATGCCGTATTACCCGGGGAAGTGAATGATGATATCGGAGAAGGCTGCGTGACCGTAACATGGATACAATTAAATCTGAACCTCCTGGCAGTCTCCGGCGAACTGAAATATGTTGACCAGATAGAAAAATCCGTTTACAATCATTTATTAGGCGCAGAGAATCCCGAAACCGGTTGTGTAAGTTATTATACGCCGCTGATGGGCAAAAAGCCCTATTCATGCGATATTACCTGTTGTACCTCCAGCGTTCCACGGGGCATTGCCATGATACCGTACTGTACATTCGGGAATATCAAAAACACTCCGACGCTGATGTTGTATGAACCTGCTGTATACAGGGATCGTTTTTCCACCGGAAAAAATAATATAAACCTGTTATTACAAATAGAAAGTGATTTCCCTGAGCATGGAGGTGCCGTTATAACAGTAAAAATAAATCAAACGGCCCGATTCCCGATTTCTTTGAGAGTTCCTTCCTGGTGCAGTTCATTTACCGCCGCAGTCGGCGGAACAGTTTATAAAGGCAAAGCCAACGAATATTTGTATTTGGAACGCACCTGGAAGCCCGGTGAGAAAATAATGGTGTCTTTTAAAATGCCTGTTCAAATAATAACAGGCGGCAGCAGTTATCCGGGTCAGATTGCATTTCAAAAAGGGCCACAGGTTTTAGCATTGGATGATTCTTTAAATAAAGAATTACTTAAAACATATCCGCCGGGATTAGGCCGGATAATATGGGCTGAAAAACCTTCAGGTAAAAACCATTCCGGTTTATTGCCGAAACAATGGATCGGGGACCAGGCCTATATTGCAAACATAAATGAGAAGGAAAACAAAAAATCCGGGTTATCCCTGATCCTGGTACCGTATGCAGATGCAAGTCAGACCGGCGGATCTGTAAAAGTCTGGTTGCCCCTGGTATTATCCGGCAGGTAGTTGTTAAGACAGGCAGCAGCAGTTGCAATCCTCATAAAGTAAACCGAACATGAATAAAATATGGGTTATCGGCAGTGCCAATACAGATATGGTGGTGAAAACTGATAAGCTCCCCCTGCCCGGTGAAACCCTGTTGGGCGGCAGTTTTTTTATAAATGCCGGCGGTAAAGGAGCTAACCAGGCGGTCGCTGCGGCGAGACTGGGAGGTCATGTAACGCTGGTTGCAAAAGTGGGGAAGGATCTTTTCGGAAAAGAGACAATTGAAGGCCTTAAAAAAGAAAACATCGATACGGAGTATGTGTTTACAGATGAAAACGCGCCAACAGGAACTGCATGTATTATCGTAAATGCCGAAGGGGAAAATTACATTGTGGTTGCACCGGGTGCGAATGCGAACCTGCTGCCGGCAGATATCGAAAAAGTGAATCCCATTTCAGGAGCTGAAATCATTTTAGTGCAGTTGGAAATTCCGATGGCAACCATTGAATACATCGCAAAACCCGCGAAGGCGCACCATCAGAAACTGATTATCAACCCGGCACCTGCCCGGATATTAAGCAATGAATTATTAGCCGGCTTATTCCTGATTACACCGAATGAAACGGAAGCTTCTTTTTTGACCGGTATCAGCGTAACAGATGAAACAACCGCTTCGGAAGCAGCCGCTGTATTATTAAACCAGGGTGTGCAAAATGTAATCATTACGCTGGGCCGGCAGGGCGCCTGTTTTCAAAACCGGGAGGCAAAATTTTTGATAGAAGCGCCGGTCGTACAGGCGGTGGACACAACAGCTGCCGGAGATACATTCAGCGGGGCATTAGCGGTTGCGCTGACGGAAGGGATGGAATGGGAAAAAGCCATTCGATTTGCCGTGCAGGCCGCTTCCATTTCTGTAACCAGGATGGGTGCCCAGGCCTCTGTTCCTTACAGAAAGGAAATTATTATATAATTTACCCGTCACCTTTAAACCTGCAACATGTTTATAGTGGAAAATTACAGTCTGGCTATTTTGCTTTGTGTTATCACCATGCTCTGCTGGGGATCCTGGGCAAATACCACGAAACTGACTTCCAAAACCTGGCGATTTGAACTTTTTTACTGGGATTATGGTTTAGGTATACTGCTCACCACCTTAGTGCTGGCCTTTACACTGGGAAGTACCGGCAGTGAAGGCAGGTCCTTCCTGCAGGATATGAAGCAGGCAGATACAGCGAATCTCTTATCATCGTTTTCAGGCGGCGTAATCTTTAACCTGGCCAATATATTATTGGTAGCGGCGATTGCGATTGCCGGTATGTCCGTCGCTTTCCCCGTTGGAATTGGCATTGCGCTGGTTCTGGGCGTTATTGTAAATTATATTTCAGTCCCCCGGGGAAACCCGGTACTGATATTTGGCGGCGTTGTCCTGATCGTTATGGCGATCCTGCTGAATGCGAAAGCGTATCAGAAATTAAAATCCAAAACTGCCGTGAAGGTTTCAGAAAAAGGCTTGCTGCTTTCTGTGTTGAGCGGATGTTTCATGGGATTGTTTTACAAATATGTGGCCGGCGCCATGGCCACTGATTTTAATAATCCGGAAAAAGGGAAACTGACTCCATATACCGCACTCGTTTTTTTTTCAGCGGGTGTCGTCATCAGTAGTTTTCTTTTCAACACGATACAAATGAAACGCCCGTTTGCCGGCGTGCCCGTATCCTTTTCAGAATATTTCCGGGCGAAAGCAAAAGATCATGTAATGGGTATCCTGGGCGGTACCGTCTGGTGTGTGGGCATGTCGTTAAGCATCATCGCCTCAGGAAAAGCAGGTCCGGCTGTTTCCTATGGACTGGGACAGGGGGCAACAATCGTCGCAGCCCTTTGGGGCATTTATATATGGAAAGAATTTGACCAGGCGCCACCTGGTACAAACCGGCTGTTACATCTTATGCTGATGTTATACATAGCCGGACTGGCAATGATCATCATTTCCAGATAAAACTTCTTTTGAAAGTACAACCTGAATGATCTGAAACCGGAACTGAATTTTAGGGCCAGACTAAAACGCCATTCTATATATGATATGAAAAGACCCCGTTTGTACAGGGTCTCTGGTTTATTCATATTGGTTTAATCATAAATTCAGGATCACCATTTCTCCAATCCCAGTAATTTTTTCCCCAGGGGCGAGAGTTCGGCAACCGGGTTCTTTTTTTCCCTTTCGAGTGGATCCCCGGGAAAAGCATAACCCTGCATAGCTTCCCTGCTTTTCCAACTGTTGATCCGCCATTGACGGAGCTCTTCATTTTCCTCCTGCGCAGGCATCATGGCAATATACTGGGCGATCCGGACTTTATCCTTACTGGTATTGGCGCGGATCCCATGCGGCTCCAGGCTGTTGAATATGAGCAGATCCCCTGCTTCGAGTTTAACCTTCACCAGTTCAAATCCGGTCGTATCCGGTTTATAATGATCCCGGTCTGCCGGCTGTGTTAATTTCCAGGTATCGTAGGTTCTGTATAATTCAGGAATACACTGAAATCCGCCCATGTTTTCATCAGTCTGGTCAGCCAGCGCCAGCACACCCTGCACATTCTGCGGTTTGGTTTCCGGATCATAATCCCAGTGAATAAACCCTTTATATTCAAAACCCGGGCGTAATGGAAAATTCAGATTTGCCCGGTCGATGGTCACCCAGAGCTTTTCGGTTCCCCAGATATCCGCAAATGCCTGATGCACTTTGGGAAACTGCCTGTTGTCCCACATAAACTGGTGATTATATATTTCCACCATGCCCGTATTGTTGAGCTCCTTCATTTCCATTTTCACATTGGGTCTTTTATACCAGCTGTCCATATCATTGGGGTCCTTGTCCTCATATTGCCAGAGATAATCAGCCAGTTTTTTTACCTGTTCCCTGGGTACCGCATTTTTGATAACCACATATCCGTTGTGAATCCAGAAAGCCCAGTCTTCTTCACTCAGTAAGCGAAGGGGCTGACCGTTGCTGCGATCATTCAACCGGACGGGACTGGACTTCGCCGTGGAAGGATTGCCCGGAATTTCCTTATGGGCCATGGTGGGACTGGCTGGAGTCATTGTTGCCTGCATCATATATTTTTGATTTAGTAGAACAAAAATATCCCGGGATTGAAAAGGTCCCTTCCCATATATTGACAATAATTTGCTCTGTATTGACTAAATTGCCCTTCCAGATGGACGGAAACATACAATTTGAGAAATGAATCAGATACAGCTTGAAAAGATCGCTTTCGAAAAGGACAAGTCTTTTAAATTGTTTTCTCCCCGGTTACGGAATACATTTTTCTGGCATTACCACCCTGAATTTGAACTGGTATTTGTAGAAGCAGATGCGGGGATCCGTCATGTCGGCTCCCATATTTCAGGTTATACCCAAAGCGACCTGGTATTCATGGGTGCGAATCTTCCCCATTTAAATTTTGATTACAGACTCCGGTACGATTACCAGCAGATCGTGATCCAGCTCAAATCGGACTTCCTGGGAACGGCTGTTTCCACAGCACCGGAATTTAATGCAATCCATCATCTCTTTAAAAACGCAGCCTATGGAATTGCATTTTACGGGGAAACCAAACTGCTTGTTGTACAAAAACTAAAACAGCTGCAAAACCTGGAACCCTTTGAACAGTTAATTCAGCTGATCCATATTTTTCAGTTACTGGCTGAAAGCAGGGAGCAGACCCTGTTAAACAATGACCTCTCCGGTACCGCATTCATCTTAAAAGATAAAATCAGAATGGGCGCTGTGTATGAATATATTGATCAGTTTTATGACCAGGAACCGGACGTAAACCAGGTGGCCTCCAAAGTGCATTTAACCACAGCCGCTTTCTGCCGGTATTTTAAAAGACAAACCCATATGACTTTTACCGAATTTGTAAACCAGTACCGGATCGAACGGGCCAAAAACCTGTTGATGCAGGATCATAATGTTACAGAAACCTGTTATGCGGTCGGGTTTGAAAGCATATCCTACTTTAATAAACTATTCAATAAAATTGTTGGCGAAAACCCGTCTTCCTTCAAAAAAAACTGGGAAACCCATATTGATAAAGTATAAAATGCCGTTGTTACCTTCAACCGGAAACTTTCAATTCTAATGCTTATTTTGCTGCCGTATCCAACTAAAATCCTATCCAGATGCTGAAAAAGACCCTGAAAATATCCGCCATCCTGCTGGTCGTCCTCATTGTCCTCGCTTTTGCCCTGCCCATGTTGTTTAAAGGAAAAATCATGTCCATCGCCCGGGCACAGGTAAACAAAAACGTAAATGCCCGTGTCGATTTCTCGGATGTTGACATCTCCCTGTTCCGTCATTTTCCCAGGCTGGCAGTCGGTCTCGACAACCTGCAGATCATAGGAAAAGAACCCTTTGCTGAGGATACCCTCATCGCCGCCAGCCAGATTGATATTGCCGTGAACCTCTTCAGCCTGTTCGGGGGATCGGATATCAATATTTACAGCATTACGATCGACCAGCCCCGGATACATGCGATTGTCAATAAGGTGGGGAAAGCCAATTGGGATATCAGTATACCCGACACTGCCACGGCTCCGGCAGGTGCCCCGCAACATTTCAAAATGCACCTGCAATCCTACCAGGTCCGGGATGGCTATATCAGTTATACGGACAGGGCAGCGGACAGGAGCAGTGAAATCCTGCATCTGAATCATTCGGGAAGCGGTGATTTCACAGCAGACCAGTTTACACTGCAAACTAAAACCACTGCGGGATCCGTTTCCTTTACCTATACAAAAATCCCCTGGCTGGCTGATGCGCAGGTTGCATTAACAGCAGATATAGAAGTTGACAATAAGACCAATACCTATCGCTTTAAAACAGATGATATTCACCTGAACGACCTGCAACTGGCCACAGAAGGGAGCTTCCGGTTTGTAAATGATTCAACCTATGGAATGGATATACGGTTCAATACCCCGTCCACCGCATTTAAAACCTTCCTGTCCCTGATCCCTTCCATTTATAAAACCGACTTTGACAAGATCAAAACCAGTGGAAATGCCGCATTGAACGGATATGTAAAAGGTGAATACAACGCTTCGAAAATCCCGGCCTATCTCCTGAATCTGAAAGTGGACAATGGTTTTTTTCAATACCCGGACCTGCCCCAGCCGGTCAAAAATATCGGGATCGATATGAAAATCGAAAATCCGGATGGGCTTACGGATCATACCATGCTGAATATTTCCAGGGGGCATATAGAATTTGGGAATGATCCTTTTGATTTCAGGATCCTTTTGAAAAATCCCATGACCATACAATACCTGGATGCCACACTGAAGGGGAAATTAAACCTGGCCGATATTTCGCGGTTTGTAAAATTAAAAACCGGAACCCGTCTCTCCGGCATCCTGGATGCCAATGCCTCTGCCAAAGGAAACCTTTCAACGATCACCAAACAGCAGCCGGGCCCCTTTACTGCAAACGGGTTTATCAATATTTCAAACTTAAATTACAGTTCGTCCGATTTCCCCCAGCCGGTACGGAACGGCCAGATTCAAATAGCTTTTCAGAACCCGGATGGCCTGGCAGATCATACAGCGATACAGG
>DHWT01000208.1 GCA_002413325.1 Chitinophagaceae bacterium UBA5175
TCTTTTTCATCTTTTTTTTCTTCCTTTTCACAACTGACAGAAAGCATGTTTCCTTCTATATCAATATTAAAATCACTTTTTTTCAATCCGGGTGCCGCTACAGCAATTTTGTAATCATCTTTGTTTTCGGTGATATTTACACTGGGCATTGTTAACGGTTTGCTCCATAAACCTCCTCCGTTATTAAACCATGGATCCCAGGGTTTGAAAAATTCATCAAATAAAGTCGGAAAGGACTCGGTTCTTTTTGTTAATGCATTGGTTGACATAAAATATAATTTTAAGGTTGATAAATTAAAAAGCAACTATAATAAATATCCTCATATAATGAAATTCAAAATACTCCCCATCCACCTGATACCTGAAGTATTTTATAGAAACGAAGTTATCCCAAACAGTCCCTCCGATAAAATGACGTTGATCAGTAATGTTCTTGATTGTAATCACTGGTTCCGGGAACATGGAGAACCGGGGTAAGCTGAGGTGTTTATTATAAGAATGAATCTGATCCGGGTTTTGAACTTCCTGAATCTGCTAAATGGCCAGTGTATTGATATAATGTTCCATAAGCCTGAGATATCTGCCGGTTTCTAAAAGGTAATGGTTCTTACTATGATTGTTCATGCTGCTGCGGGCCCGCAGGCTATTCACTTTTGCCCTTATATTGGCCCGATAACTTTTAAAATAAGTAAACAGTTGCTTTTCTTCATCGTTCCTCATAGCATTAAATAACCGGTTATAATTACTAATGAATATATCTGACAGATCCTTTCTGTTAAAATAATCCAGATCCATACATAGAAAAGCTATATCATTCAGCACATCGATCTGCCTGTAATCATCGTTAAATTCTATACAGTCAAACGGCTGAGGTTCGGGCAACAAAAATATATTCCTGGAGTGCAAATCCCCATGGCAATCTCTGGTAAAACCTTCATTCAGCCTGTTTTCAAGCAGCGCCCTGTTTTCCCCGATAAATGATCCTGCTTTTTTAATCACGCGATCGATGATTTCAGCATCATCCGGGGAGAGTTCCTGGTTCAAAAAACCCCGCTCCCCTTCCAGGTCCATAAACTTGGTTTGAACATCCAGCAAATCCTTCTGATGAATGATTTCAGTGCTCAGGTGGAAGGCTGCTATCTTTTCTGCAAGTTTCTCCATATCCACCGCTGTCACTTTATTTTTTAACAACAGCATATCCATTTGCCTGCTCCTGTCCACTTTTCGCATTCTTACGGCATAATCAATAATTTCTCCTTCTTCGTAACCTATTTCATACCGGCCCGCAGTTTCTCTTACCGGCAACACGTCCACATATATATCTTTTGTGAGTCTTCTGTTTAATTCTATCTCCCGTTCACAAAAATATTTCCTCCTTTCCAGGCTTGAAAAGTCCAGAAAGGAATAGTGAACCGGTTTTTTAATTTTGAAAACGAAATGGCTACATAACAGGACCCAGGAAATATGGGTTTCAATAAGTTCAGCATGTCCTTCATTGCCGGAAATCCGTCCTTCTGATAGCAACTGGTTTATCTGGTCCTTAATCATTCGGAATGGTATGGAGGTATTCTTTCGCCCTTTTCAACATCATCTCAATATTGTCGTTGGTTGACTGCAGCAATAAATGCTGTTCCTGTATAGGTTCCCATGCTGCCTGTATTGTTTTATAAATTTTAAAATCAGCCTCACTGTCAGTTCTCGCCAGGCTCAACCGCTCTTTTACCAATGGTTCTGCAGCCTGTACTTCTATATAAAACAGACCTCCGGCTTCCCGGGCTGCCTCCCGGAATTTTATCCGGATCCTGCTCCTGTAAAATGTCGCGTCCAGGACCAGGTCCCTTTTTTTCAATATATAGTCCCTCATCCGGACAAGCATTTCGTCATACACCATTTCCTTTTCCTTTTCGGAATATGTCCTTTTCGAAATCATCTTCTTTCTCAGCCGGTCACTGTTTATGTATCCGGCATGGAGTTCCCTCGCTAATCTTTCTGCAAAGTAGCTTTTACCTGACCCTGGCAATCCCATCACCAGAACAATCATTTCCTAGATTTTAATATAAATCAGTCCAAACTATGTTTCAGGATTACCTGGCGGAATTTCCTTTGGAATTTCAGGTTCTTCTGCGGGATGAATCTCCGGCTCTTCATCCGGTAATGGAGGATTTTCAGGCAAATTATATGGCCTTACTTCAGGCTGTTCCGGCTGACCCGGAATTTCAGCAGGCTGATCTGTCCGTTTCTTTTTATCTGGCATAACTTCAAAATAACCAAATCCGGAGAAATAATTCAATGAGTACTGTCATGATTTTAATTGATTACGGTCATAATTACAGGAACCCGATTGGGGTAAATTAGCGGAAAGTAAATATCAATACCATGACAGAAAATAACATCCCGGTAACGACCCTTCACGAATTACTTGACAATGATGTTTCCAAATTTTCCAGTGCGGAAATACAGTTGCAAAAAGTTTTACCTGATTTCATAAACATGGCTGTTTCCATGAAATTAAAGAATGTATTGCTTAAATATCTGGATTTTATAGTTAAGCACGTTCAGAATATGGAAAGCTTTTTTGAAGAAGAGA
>DHWT01000211.1:0-15102 GCA_002413325.1 Chitinophagaceae bacterium UBA5175
ACCGCTTCCCCGTTATCGTAAATGATTCCCTGGAAAATACCATTCGGATTAACAGAACCCGACTGGGTATCAAAACCCGAGATCCCGAAACCGGGGTTGGGTGTTTTAAGAATCAACAGGGGCTGGCTGACTGCATATCGTCCGGCCTTCCCCTTTACGGTTGTAAAAAAGGGATTCTGTTCATAAAAGCTTTTATTGCGGTCATATACTGACAGGCTCCGGATCACAGGCGGGGTGTTATCCGCGACCGGCAAACCAAAAAGCATGGGATTGAGATTGAGATCGTCCGGCCAGGTTCTGATTTCAAAATGAAGGTGCGGGCCCTGGGATCCCCCCATGTTTCCGCTGTATGCGATCAGGTCACCTTTTTTAACATGTAGCAATCCCTGTGGCAGTTCAAGGAAAATATCCCAGCGCTTCAATTCGTATTGCTTTTGTTTTACATAAGCAGCCAGGGCCGGGTAAAACGAATTCAGGTGTGCGTACACACTCACATAACCATTGCTGTGGCGGATATATACGGCCTGGCCAAAACCGAAGGGTTCAATTTTAACCCGGTATATATATCCCCCGGCTGCCGCAAAAACAGGCAGGCTTTCCCGGTGTTCCGTCCGTATGTCCAGGCCCATATGATAATGATTGGACCTGAGCTCTCCAAAATTGGCGGCAAGCCGTATGGGAATATCCAGGGGGTCCCTGAAAAATTTCTGAGGATAGGCCACGGGCTGGAAAAATTGCGCGGAAATCCTTCCACCACATATAAGCAGGAAAACAAGGAGCACGGATCTGGTCATGGGAATCCCAAATTTAGAAATACAAAGGTGGGCAATCCCAAATAAGGATTCAAATCAGGATTCACCCATTTTTATCTTTATGTTAATAAATGATATTGAAGGATTTCAAAAAAAAATGAAAACTGGTACAGCTTTTGGCATATACAAGATGTCTTTATTTTGAACCTTCCTTGAAATAGTGCCAGATGTTATTTAAGAATAAATTTATATTGTTTCTCGCCATCAGCCTCGGTTCCGTGATCGGGATGGTTCGTGGGGAAGAAGCAAAACAAAAATGGGTCTTTAGGATCCGGTCAAGAGTAGATACCAAGAAGCTCATTGCCGAAAAACGCCAGCTGGCGAAAAAGGGCGGGGTTTTGCTCGATGATATTGAAATGGCTTCCTTCCATAACTATTAAAACTTCCCCTGAAAAATACTGAATCCCGGCCCGCCGGGATTTTTTATACCCATTCCTTTTATAAAATTTCTCCAAGAACCTGCACAACCTTACTTTTGCGGAATTTGTTTTGACATGCCAAAAAATCCCGCTATCGGTTCAGTGCTCATTATTGGTTCCGGCCCCATCATTATCGGACAAGCCTGTGAATTTGATTATTCCGGTTCCCAAGCCGCCAGGAGTCTGCGGGAAGAAGGCATTAAAGTGATCCTCATTAACAGCAATCCAGCTACCATCATGACGGATCCGATGATGGCCGACCGTGTATACCTGCTTCCCCTGACAGTGGAAAGTATCGAACAGATCCTGGAAGAGAACTCCATCGATGCCGTTTTGCCTACCATGGGCGGACAAACTGCGCTTAACCTCTGTAAAGAAGCAGCCGAACTGGGCGTCTGGGAAAAATATAAGGTGAAACTGATCGGGGTGGATATAGAAGCCATCGATACGGCTGAAGACCGCGAAAAATTCCGCCAGCTCATGGTACGGATCGGCATTGACGTGGCCCCTTCCCGGGTAGCCAACTCCCTGCTGGAAGGTAAAGAGTTTGCCCAGGCCATTGGTTTCCCCCTGGTTATCCGGCCGTCCTTCACCCTGGGCGGAACCGGAGGTGGTTTCGTATTAAATAAAGATGAACTCGATGCGGCCCTCGATAAGGGTTTGAAGGCCTCCCCCATCCATGAAGTCTTGGTTGAAAAAGCCGTCCTGGGCTGGAAAGAATATGAACTCGAACTTTTAAGGGATACGAACGACAACGTGGTAATCATCTGTACAGTTGAAAATATGGACCCCATGGGGATTCATACCGGTGATTCCATTACGGTGGCCCCGGCCATGACCCTCAGCGATACGGCGTTCCAGGATATGCGCAATAAAGCCATCCTGATGATGCGCTCCCTGGGCAATTTTGCCGGTGGTTGTAATGTGCAGTTTGCACTCAACCCGGAAACAGAGCATATCATTTCAGTAGAAATAAATCCCCGGGTATCCCGGTCCTCCGCCCTGGCTTCCAAAGCTACCGGTTATCCCATTGCAAAGATTGCCGCCAAACTCGCTATCGGTTATACTCTCGATGAATTAAAAAATCAAATTACCCAGACGACTTCCGCCTATTTTGAACCGGTTCAGGACTATGTGATCGTAAAAATGCCCCGCTGGAATTTTGACAAATTCAAAGGAGCCAACGATACCCTCGGATTACAGATGAAAAGTGTCGGGGAAGTGATGGCCATCGGGAGAAGTTTTACCGAAGCCGTTCAAAAAGCCTGTCAAAGTCTCGAAAATAATGCCGTGGGCCTGGGATATTATGGTAAAAGTCAGATGCATGCCGAGGAACTGATTCAGTATATCAAGGTTCCTAAATGGGACCGTATTTTCAGGATCAAGGATGCCCTGATGCTGGGTGTCAGCGTAAAGACCATTTCGCAGGCCACGGGCATCGACCGTTGGTTCCTATATGAAATCCAAAAGATATGCCAGGTGGAAAAAGAAATTCACAAATATAAAATGGACAGCCTGCCGGCTGACCTGCTTCGGGAAGCAAAATCACTTGGATTCAGTGACGCACAGATTGCCACGATCATGCAGGATGGCAATGAAGAAGCTGTTTATGAAAAAAGAAAGGCAGCCGGTATAAACCGCATTTTTAAAATGGTGGATACCTGTAGTGCAGAATTTGAGGCGAAAACACCTTATTTCTATTCCACTTTCGAAAATGAGGGTGAAAACGAAAGTATTGTTTCGAAGAAAAAGAAAATCATCATCCTCGGATCCGGTCCAAACCGGATTGGCCAGGGGATCGAATTCGATTACTGCTGCGTACACGGCCTGCTGGCCGTAAAGGAATGTGGTTATGAATCCATCATGGTCAACTGCAACCCGGAAACGGTTTCAACCGATTTCGATATGGCTGATAAATTATATTTTGAACCCGTGTTCTGGGAACATCTGCGGGATATTATTGAACATGAAAAACCAGACGGGGTAATCGTACAACTGGGAGGTCAGACCGCCCTCAAACTGGCAGAAAAACTGCATAAAAAAGGAATTCCCATTATCGGCACTTCTTACGACAATATGGATATCGCCGAAGACCGCGGCCGTTTCAGCGATATGCTGAAAGAAATGGATATACCGTATCCATCCTATGGCACGGCAACCACGGTAGACGAAGCGGTTGAAGTAGCTAAGACTGTCGGTTTCCCGGTTCTGGTCCGACCCAGTTATGTGCTCGGGGGACAACGCATGCGGATCGTCATTAACGACCAGGAACTGGAGAGCGCCGTAGTGAGCCTGCTGAAACATCTTCCGGATAATAAAATCCTGATCGATCATTTCCTGGACCGATGCCAGGAAGCTGAAATCGACGGGATCTGCGACGGAGAGCAGTTTCATGTGATGGGTCTGATGGAACATATTGAACCGGCCGGTATCCACAGTGGTGACAGCAATGCCGTTCTTCCCCAGTTCAACCTGACACCCCTCGTGGTGGAGACGATGGAAGAATATGCCAGGAAGATTGCTTTCCGGTTAAATATCCGGGGACTGATCAATATTCAGTTTGCGATTAAAGACGGAAAAGTGTTTGTAATTGAGGCCAATCCCCGCGCATCAAGAACAACTCCTTTTATAGCAAAGGCCTATCAGATCCCCTACCTCAATATCGCAACGCGGGTCATGATGGGTCAGAATAAACTGAAGGATTTCACTTTCAATAAAAACCTGAAGGGATACGCGATCAAAGAACCGGTATTCAGTTTCGATAAATTCCCGGGCGTGAATAAGGAACTGGGACCTGAAATGAAATCGACCGGAGAAGCGATCCGGTTTATCAAAGACCTGAAAGACCCCTATTTCAGGCAGCTTTATAAAGATCGCAGTATGTACCTGTCTAAATAACATTAAGAGTATGGGAGTATTATGAACACCACGCTCCCATACTCTCTTACGCTTCCGCCAACCCATTCCGGATAGCGTACATGACCAGTCCCACGCGCGATTTGACCTTTAATTTTTCAAAAAGGGAATTGCGGTATTCGTCCACCGTACGGGGACTGACAAACATTTTAGCGGCGATCTCTTTATAGGTGATTTCCGAGCAGATCAGGCTCAGGAATTCTTTCTCCCGCTGGGTAAGGGAAGGCGAATCCTCAACCCGGTCTATGTCCTTGTGCAGTCCGCTGATAATTTTACCTGAGATATCTTCGGAGAGGTAGAAATCTTTCTTCATAACGGAATCCAGGGCTTTCTTTAATTCCTCCGGCTCAATGTTTTTCAGAATATAGCCCCGTGCACCCTTCCGCAGCATCCGGATGATGGTCCGTTCATCACTGAACATCGAAAGGGCCAGCACTTTGATTTTCGGGTAATTTTTATTCAGCCAGGCTGCCGTTTCAAACCCGTCCATTCGCGGCATGTTTACATCCAATAAAACCAGGTCGGGCACAAGATGTTCATTAATCTTTTTTTTAATTTCCATGCCGTTGTCTGCTTCAAATAATATATTATACTCTTCAAAGGAATTCACCAGTTTCGCCAGTGCTTTTCTTAAAAGCGTGTGGTCATCGGCTATGGCAACCAGGATCTGTTTTTTGGGGGATGACATCTGAATAGAATCATGAATTAATTCAATGGGACCTTCACCGAAATGGACGTTCCTTTACCCGGTTCACTCTGAATGGACAAATGGGCGCCGATCATTTTTGCCCTGTTCCGCATACTTTTTAAACCCAGTCCGCCGGAACCGCCCGGAGTTTCTGTTTTTTGCTGAACATCAAAACCGGTACCATCGTCCTGAATGGTCATTTCAAAGTTATCATTGTCGGAATAAAGAAGGGAAACGATTACATGAGTGGCTTGTGAATGTTTGATGATATTATTCATCATCTCCTGGTACATTCGAAAAATAAAAATCGACTGCTGTTCGGGGAAATGAAATTCTTCATTCTGGTTGTCAAAATGAATTTTAAGGATGCCGGCCCGGCGGATGGAAGCCAGGTCGAAACGGATGGCTTCGGAAAGTCCGATTTCGGTGATCCGGTCGGTATGCAGGCTTTTCGTCAGCTCTGACATATCCCGGATTACCTTCTGCAGCATCTCCTTTGAATTCTGAACACCTTCAAAAGCTTCATGGTCTTTATCAATGGGCGCCATCGACATCCAGAGTTTGATGACGGAAAGGCTTTGCCCGATATTGTCGTGGAGCTCCTGGGCGATCGTTTTCATGGTCGTTTCCTGTATTTCCAGCTGGGAGCGGAGCACTTCCTGCTCATACTCTTCTTTTAAACGCATCAGTTCCTTTTCCTGTTTCTGCCGTTTGCGCTGGTAAAAAAAGAACATGGCCATGATGAACCCGACCAGCAAAAGAGCCAGCAGGGTGCCTGTAAAAATTATAAAGTAGATCTCTTTATTCTGATCCTGCATAGAAAACCAATCGATAAGAGTATGGCACTGAACAAGGTGATAATAAAAAGAATAGCGGCAAGATTTTTGGCAATCAATGCGGGAACATCTCTCATGAAACTAATCAGTGCAAACATGGGAAACGTACATATAATGTTAAAAAAAATACCGGTTGCAATCCAAAAAGATGGCAAAGTGGCGAGGGAACCTGTTTCCTGCCTTTGGAACAGATCCACATAATAATAAATACAGAAAGTGACGGTGACCAGGCTTCCTGTTGAATAATTAATGGAACTGAAACCGTCCTGTTTTTGAAAATAAAGTACAATAAAAGAAATCAAAGGATAAAAAATGATTCCAAATAAAAAGATCCGCCGGATTTTCAGGTTGTCAACCATTTCCCGCAAAACAAAAAAATAAAAACTGAATTCTATAATACCCCAGACATTTATCAGGCCCGTATTATGCAGATGCCGATGATAAAGTCTTTCACCGGCTAATTCAACGATCAGTACTGATAAAAAATATACCGGGAATAATTTCATGTAGAATGGGCTTGGCCTTTGGATAAAAGAGGTTGCCGTAACCAAAGCCATTATCAATAATATAACATCCTGTGGTGCAAATTCCATGTTGAACAAATATCGGTAAAGTTCAAATGCATAAAAAAACCTCCCGAAGGAGGTTTATTTATAGTTGAGATACAATCAGGCTATTTCCATACCATTCGCTCCTTTATCTAGGATGGTAATGCCCAGGTCCCCCATACCCCCTTCCGAAGAGGAATTACAGATAGGAGGACAAATAGCCAGGTTATTAAAACCTAATACAGTTGATTGACCATGTTTTGTTATATAAATATCCTTATTCGCAACGGTTCCCATTCCGGTATTTTTAGATCGGGTGGCGACCAGGGTGATCGTTTGCCGGCCGGCATATTCCGGGTTGGGAGCATAATCAGCAGGGTATGCTGAAAAATAAAATTTGATCCCATCCCCGCCATATTTTTTTGTGGCTGCCAGGAAATCTTCCAAGTCTTCGGTACTAAGCCATGCACTCAGGGAATCCGGCTTTCCGATTCTTTCTGAATTCGGAACCCATCTCGTTCTTTTGTACTCCCTGATGACAGCGTCAACATGCCCAGTGTTGACATATTTGCCAACCCGTATTGAATTTTTTTGTTTTGTGGTCATTTGTATACATTTTAGGTATGAAGGAAATTCAGTCATCCTAAAACTATCACGTAATAAGGCTGGCACCTTTTGTAATTAAATGGAGATCAATGAATTATAAATTAATATTATTCATAACATTAAGAGTATCAGCCCTTCCGTTGAATTTGCCCGTAAATAAACCGTGTTTTAGCGGGTTTAAATACCGTTAAAACATCGGAATGAAACCCCGTTGGAAAAGCGAAATGACTGCCATAAACCGCTGGTTAATATTTTGATTTGTTACCGGGAGATTATTTGAGATGCGGATTCTGAAGCCGGAACAAAATGCTTTTCTGAAACAGACGCCTTTTTTCAGGCTTCTGATTCCACTCCTGGCAGGCATCATTGCGGAAAAAAATATTCCGGTTCATCCAACTGTGCTGATCCCGGCTTTTTGTTTGTCCCTTCTGCTATTTATAATTTGCAGCACCCGATCGTTTTCAAAATTTGGGGGAATAGCATGGATCCCGGGACTCGCCATCCAGATTGTGTTTTTTTCCTTCGGAAGTATGCTGGTCTATATCCACCGGGATATACCTGTTGAATCATCGGCTGCTTTTTCGAAAAACCAGTCAAACTGCCTGCTGATTGAGCTTTTGGGCGATCCAGTCCCAAAACAAAATGCTTTTAAATCAGTAGCCCGGGTCCGTTGGCTTCTGAAGGACCAGACCTGTTATTACGAAAAGGAGAAGATCCTGGTCTACTTCAGTAAAAATACTGATGCCCGCCAGCTAACCGCTGGTTCACAGATCATCATAAGAAAGGAACTGCAACCCATTGAAAATTTCAACGCATCCGGTTTTGATTATAAAAATTACTGCCATCTAAGGCATATTGATGCCCAGGTCTTTTTAAAAGAACATGAATTTGCATTGCTTACCCCGGAAAAAGAAAAATCCGTTTTTTCACTATTGGATTCCCTGCGTAAAAAACTGTTGATTATAATAAAAAATCAAATACCGGCTAAATCCGATTACAGTTTGCTGGAGGCTTTGCTAATCGGTTATACTGACGACCTGGATCCCGGACTCCTGAAATCCTATGCAGATACCGGCGTTATTCATATCATCGCCATATCGGGATTACATCTCGCCCTGATCTGTCATATCCTTCAACTGGCCTTACAAAAAATGGGACGAAAAAATACCGGACAATGGATAAAATTCATCCTGATGCTCACCTGCTTATGGTGTTACAGTCTGCTTACGGGTGCGTCTCCTTCAGTAATCCGGGCTGCTACCATGTTCAGCCTGGTATTATTTGCACGTAATATCCTTCGGGAGACTGCTATCTATAATACCCTGGCGGCTTCCGCCTTCCTATTGCTCTGCTTTGATCCCGACTGGATCCGGGATACCGGTTTCCAGTTCAGTTATGCGGCCGTCCTGAGTCTTTGTTTGTTTTCAAAGCCGGTCCGTAACCTGCTCCCCCTGCAAAATAAAATCCTTTCTGCAATTTGGAATGCCGCATCTGTCAGTATCGCAGCCCAGGTCCTCACTACCCCCATCAGCATCTATTATTTTCACCGTTTCCCAATGTATTTCCTGGTAGCCAACCTGGTGGCAGTCCCTTTGTCGAGCGGGATCCTGCTGGGGGGAGTTCTTTTAAGCCTACTCTCGTGGATCCGGACGGCCGGTCATTTCCTGGGTTGGATCCTGGGTATCCTGATCCGGTTCCTGAACGGATTTATACTTGATATGGCACAATGGCCGGGTGCCGTCATCTCCAATCTGGGATTCACCCTGGCCCAGGTTATACTATTTTATTTTATCATTTTTTGTTTTTACCGTTTCTGGATGTTGAAAGAAAAAACCTGGATGCTGATGGGACTGGGAAGCATTTGTCTTTTTCAGTTTATCCACATCGTCCGGTAGACCAACTTTGCCGGGAAAACCGATTGCTGTAAATTTGCGGCTCCCTCACCGAACTTACCGGCTTAAAGTATGATTATGAAGAAAAAAATACAATCCGCGCTGATTTCTGTTTTTTACAAAGATGGTCTGGAACCCATCGTCAGGCAACTGAACCAACTCGGCGTAACGCTGATTTCAACCGGTGGCACAAAAACTTTTATTGAAGGTCTCGGCATCCCCTGCACCGGTGCAGAAGAACTCACGGGTTACCCTTCCATCCTGGGAGGCCGGGTCAAAACACTTCATCCATCCCTGTTCGGTGGTATATTAGGAAGAAGAGAAGAAGCCCAGGATCTGAAAGAAATGAAAGAATACCATATTCCGGAGATCGACCTGGTAATTGTGGATCTCTATCCTTTTGAAGAAACAGTTGCCCGGACGAAAGAAGAAAAAGCGATCATTGAAAAGATTGATATCGGCGGCCCTTCAATGATCCGCGCCGCTGCTAAAAACTTCTCACATGTGGCCGTTATCGCTGATAAAAAGGATTATGCCCATCTCGAACAGCTATTAACCAGCCAGCAGGGAGAACTCACCCTGGCCCAGAGAAAAGAACTAGCAGCAAAAGCTTTTGAAGTGGTGGCCGGTTACGACCTCGCCATTCACGAATATTTCAATCCCGGGAAACCGGCCGGTTCATCCAAACTCATCAAGCATTTACGATACGGGGAGAATCCCCATCAACAGGCATATTTCGAAGGAGACTGGGAGCATGTTTTCAAACAACTGAACGGGAAAGAAATTTCCTACAATAACCTGGTGGATATTGACGCTGCCATTCAGCTGATTGGTGAATTTGAAGAAAAGACGGTCTTTGCGATTATCAAACATACCAATGTCTGCGGTATTGCTTCCCGGGTTACCACCCGAAGTGCATGGGAACATGCACTGGCCGGTGATCCGGAAAGCGCATTTGGCGGCGTGCTCGTGTGCAATAATGAAATTGATCTCTCCACTGCAGAAGCAATCCACGAATTATTCTTTGAAGTGCTGATTGCGCCATCTTACACCACGGAGGCAATGGACCTGCTGAAATCAAAAAAGAACCGCATCCTGCTTCAGCTGCTCCGAATGCCCCAGTCCGGTTTAATAAAAAAATCCCTGCTCAACGGCGTACTCGTGCAGGACACAGACAAGGGAAATTATTTGAAATGGGAAGAAGTGGGGGGAAGAAACAGTACGGATGCAGAGAAAGAGGACCTCATTTTTGCAAACCTGGTCTGCAAACACCTGAAATCAAACGCAATTGCTTTTGTAAAAAACAAACAGCTGATCGGCAAGGGATGTGGCCAGACGAGCCGCGTTGATTCGGTCAGGCAGGCCATTGAAAAAGCCAATCAGTTCAAATTTAGTTTAAAGGGTGCTGTTTTAGCTTCGGACGCCTTTTTCCCATTCGATGATTCCGTACGCATGGCAGCGGCAGAAGGAGTTACCAGTATTATTCAACCCGGTGGTTCCATCCGCGATAAGGATTCGGTTGAATTCTGTAAAAAAGAAAACCTGGTGATGGTAATTACCGGCATGCGGCACTTTAAACACTAATTAAAAACCTGGAAAATTAATTACATATCCCAGTAAATCTGGTCTTTCAGGAACACTTCATACACTTCCTTCCACCCGGCAAACATGGGATCGGTACCGAAAAACTGGTTATGCCAGATGGTTACCATCAGGCCGTTTACCTGTTTGATCTTTCTGTAATAATCCATCAGTTCCGCAAAAGCGGCTTTGGGGCTTAACCGGTTCTCATAAAAGGAATTCGCGTCCATAAAACAAAAGGGGAAAAGCATCAGCCTGGTTTTTCTTTCCGCTTTCAGGTCGTACCAGTAATAAGATGAAGTAATGGAAGCACGAAATCCATTGGAGGCGCCATATCCCAGGGAAAAATCCTTTTCAATTCCCAGGTCGATTAAGCGGCGATAGGTCTGGGGCATTGTCATACGTAGGTAATGCTGGCGGCTGTATTTTACCGGGGACCCGGTGATTGCTTCGAGTGTATCTGTTTCCGCCATCAAAACGGCTTCTTCATCGCCGCTCTGCCAGGATGGGTGAATACCCACTGTATATCCAGAAGCATGATAACGTATCAGCGATTGCATTTCCGGCTTGTCCGGCGATATATTCTTATCAACGCCGCCCTGCTTTTTAGCCAGAAGAAAAAAATAATAAGCCCGGGTTCTGCAATAGAGGTGAAGAGAGTCCAGCCATTCATAGGAATCAAAAGGATCTTTTTTCTTATTGAATAATACGTCCCATCGATCCAAGAGGTAATACCAGTTCCCCTGGATTATGGACCGGCAAAACCCGCCCAGATTTCGTTTCAGGCCTTTGTATTTATAGGAATAGGCAATATCAATATCATAACTCGGAATAAATTTAAAATCCTTCAAGCGGAATATCAGATCCGGAAATTTCCGTCTGAGGGCGGTTTTGAAATCTTCCAGCCAGTAATTAATCAATGGAAGATCCAGGAAGTTTTCCCTGAAAGCCAGGGAAGCCTGGTGGTGGAACCGACCATATTTATCCGGTTGAAACGAAAGATATTCTTCATACCGGCTGACCAGGAAAAAAGCGGCTGCAAAAATATCAAAAGGAAAATCCCCCGGTGTTCCAAAAAAAGCAGCTTTGCCGGAAAAATCAAAACGGGTAATGGATTGCTCCCGGATGCCGTTTTCGAACAGCAGTCCGTGAGGCCGGATAAAAAATTCACAGTCTGATAATCTTTCAGCCGAATAATTCAGCTTAGGACCGCCATGGGAAATAAATATTTCCCTGTCTGAAATCTGCGCGAATGGTTCATTGAAAATTTCATTGCTGACCAGGTCCAGCATATAAAGCAGGCGGGGGCTGTTTTGATCGCTATAAAAAAGCATGGTCAGGGTTTATGCTTTTCCAACCAGCGCTGGTTAAAACTTTTTTCCGGGAAATGCAGGTCGGCTCTTTGCCTGTTCCATCCACGAAAGACCCGGTTCATAAACCAGTTTTTAATTTTTGCATTGCCCATATTCATCCATTTTCTGTGCAGGCTGGCCTGATTCCATCCTTTCCAGGCCATTTTCTCCATCCATCCGGTTGTTCCCTGCTGCACAGCTTCATGCCTGTTTTCCAATAAAATTTCGTGCAGGTTAATCCGGACGGCACATACTTCGGTGCAGTTCCCGCATAAGGAAGAAGCATAACTCAGGTGTTTCCATTCGCCGAGATCCCTGAGATGCGGTGTAATGACTGCGCCGATCGGGCCACTATAGGTCGTTCCATAACTATGCCCCCCGATATTCTTATATACAGGGCAGGCATTCAGACAGGCTCCGCAACGGATGCAGTACAGACTCTCCCTGATCCTGGTATTAGCCAGTATGTTCGAACGTCCGTTGTCGAGCAGGATCACATACATTTCATCCGGCCCATCATATTCTCCCGGCTGCCGGGGACCTGAAATAACAGAATTATAACTTGTAACGCGCTGGCCGGTACCAAAAGTAGCCAGCAGGGGCCAGAACAACGCCAGGTCGGTGAGGGAAGGAATTACTTTCTCTATCCCGGTAATTACAATATGGGTTTTCGGATAAGAAGCACACAACCTGCCATTCCCTTCATTTTCCGTGAGGGCGATACTGCCTGTATCTGCGATAATAAAATTTGCGCCGGTAATACCAACCGATGCCTCCGGGTATTTTGCACGCATGTTCTGCCTGGCGATCCCCGTAAGTTCGGCGGGGGAGAGCCCCGGTGCCGTGTTTAATTTTTCATGGAAAAGCCTGGCAATATCTTCTTTGCTTTTATGCATGGCCGGCGTAACAATATGATAGGGCGGTTCATTGTCCAGCTGTTGTATATATTCTCCGAGGTCTGTTTCCAGGCTTTCAATCCCGTTTTCCTTAAGAAATGCATTCAGGTGGATTTCTTCAGTGACCATGCTTTTACTTTTCACTACAGCCCGGCACTGTTTGGCTTTACAGATGGCCAGGATTTCCCTGAGTGCTCCGGGGCCGTCTTCAGCCCAGATGATTTTACCGCCCCGGCGGGTGAAAGCCAGTTCAAAACGCTCCAGTTGCTGATCCAGTGATTCCAGGGACCGCCACTTGATATTCTTGGCTCTTTCCCGTGCCAGGAGGATCTTATCGAACTGCTGTTTACCCTGAGGTACAACAGCATTGTATTTACCAATATTATAATTGATTTTCTCCCGGTGATCCAGGTCAGCAGCCCGGATGCTGCTTTTTTCCAAAAAGACATGTGCCTGTTCCTTGCCGGTCATATGTTGAAGTTAATAAATTATGCGGCGTGTAAACTATTTACTGTTCATCCGGCTGAGGGATTTGATGCTGTCAATACCCCCGCTCACCCTGCATCTGAAAATAATCCTGACTGTATACCGGCGCAGTTCATCCTCCCCCTTTATATTCTTCTGGTAGAATTTTCTATATACCGCGCGATACTCGCCGATTATAATTTCATCGGCTGAATAGGCCGGTCTGCTATATAATTTCAAAGACTGGGAAACAGGTTCTGCCACAATACTCCTCACATATACGGAATCGTCTTCCGAAAGTTTATATACCTCCGTATTATGGGTGTTTGCATGCAGGGAACCCGTAAACCTTCCCCCGGCTATTTTAATTCCCACACCAACCCCGACTTTGGAACCCAGGCCACTGTTGAGTAACAGGGTATCATCGTATTTGAAACAAAGGCATCCTGCAGCAAAAAAAGTATTCCCTTTTTTGGACGGCTGTATCAGCTGCCCGTTCATATATAAATAAAAATCAGCGATATTATATTCCAGTTCCTTCTTGCTTCTGCCTTTTAAAACTTTTTTGGAATAAATAGCATAGGAATATCCCGGTTTAACCTGGTATTTGCTCCAGCCCTTCCAATAGCGTTTAACAGAATCAGAAAATACAGAATCTGCGTGGGAAGCTGCTGCTTTTACCGAATCGGCAACAACCTGGACCGTTGAATCAGTTAACGGATTGCGGAATGCAGTTGAATCCCTGACATGGGTATTGTGAATCACCGGCTCCGCGACAGGCTGATCATGTACAACCGTATCCTGACCGAAGGACAGCTGGCATAAAAAAAAGCCAATCAGGAAGAGGCCAACCGCGGGTAGAATTTTCATAGATACCGTCAGACTTTATCATTTTTTATATGAAGGGCACTGGCCTCCAGGGTTGCATAAAAATCAGGCCCGAATTTTCTGATCAGTGCTTCTTTCAAAAACCGGTAAACAGGAACTTTTAACTTCCTGCCCAATTTGCAGGCTGCCCTGCAGAGATCCTGCCTGGGTTCATAATTTACGTATTCCTGATGCTGCCTATTACTCCTGGTAACCTTTACCGGAAACAAGTGACAGCTGATGGGTTTTTTCCAGTTGATCTTTTTATCCAGGAAGGCCTGTTCTATTCCACATTTGATAATACCCTGCTGATCCCGGAATCCATACGCACACATGCGGCCGGCTATTGTGGGCGTTACCCATCCAAATTCAGTGTCGTACCTGTACAGGCCTTCTTTTTCCAGTACCTGTAATCCTTCCGGTGTGAGACAGGGTTTAATCTCTTCTATGAATTCACGAAGGTATTCAAGCTCTTCATTCGCCAGGGGCGCCCCCGAGTCGCCATCTTCACAACAGCCTCCTTTGCATTTGTCCAGGTCGCAGACAAACTGTTCTGAAATAACTTCATCACTAACCAGTATATTATCGATTGCTATCAAATGTTCGGGTTGAAAATCAGGCTAAGATAGTATATCAGAAAGGATTCCGTATCAGTTTTTCCATCGAAGTGTATTGATCAGGTGGTTCATATCCACCTGGAGAAAATCATTAACTATACTTAAAGAATCGAAATTCGGGGTCGTATCAAAATAAAGGGCCCCGCGAAGAAAATGTCTGGTTGAATCACTCACAAAAAACTGTTTGGCTGTGGCCGCGTTTCCGCCCACATTAAAAAAAACACCGTGTATGCCTCCGGGGGTGCTGATCAGCGAATCTTCTATGGAACTCGCCTTATAAGTATGTTTATAAGTCATTTTATATGCATCCTCGCGCAGTTTGTCAAAATTTCCCTGCACTTCTTTGTAACTGATATAGATCCTTGCATGAAACCTGGGAAAGTCGACATTGATCCAGTACGGATTCTCGGGTTTGTCTCCAAAAAATGCCGTATCCCGGATCACCGTTCCATATACCGGGTATTCAAAAGAATAGGGAAACTCCGGACGGTTAAAAGACTGATAGGCATGTGCAGGAAATTCAATCCGGAAATAACCGCGGGGTTTGGGGGAATAGGCGCTGTTGCAGGAAAGTAAAAAAGCAAAAAGTAAAAAGTAAAAAGTAAAA
>DHWT01000211.1:15335-17908 GCA_002413325.1 Chitinophagaceae bacterium UBA5175
AGCAAAAAGTAAAAAGTAAAAAGCAGAAATCCGGAGCGTTTTTCGGTTCAGTATGGTCATTATTATAGTTTGATACGAACCTTTACTTTTTTGATCCGGCTGCTGTCTGCTTCCATGATACTAAATTCAAAATCCCCACACCCGATGACATCATCTATTTTCGGAATTTCCCCGGCAAGTTCCAGGATCAGTCCGGCAAGGGAATCGGCCTCTCCTTTTACATTATCAAAAGTATCTACCGGCAGGTTCAATGCCTTGCACACATCATTGATCATGGTCCTACCTTCAAAAATATAGGATCCGTCGTCCTGACGGGCTGCTGCTCCCTCATCTTCATCAAATTCATCCTTAATATCCCCAATCACTTCTTCCATAATATCTTCCAGTGTTACGATTCCGCTGGTACCGCCGAATTCATCCACCACTATGGCAAAGTGAATCCGGTCTGTTTGGAATTCCTGCAGCAGGTCCTTGATCATTTTATGTTCATGTACAAACTGGGGAGCGCGTATCAGGCTGTGCCAGTCAAATTCATCCGGCTCATTCAGGTAAGGTATCAGGTCCTTGGTATGTATCATACCGGATATTTCATCGAGGCTTTTTTTATAAACAGGAAGGCGTGAATAATGCAGTTCCTCAATCTTTTGTTTGAGCTGTCCGAAATTCAGGTCATTCTCTACCCCGCTCACATCCAGGCGGGTTTTCATAATCTGCTTAACCGTGATATGACCGAATTTAATGATCCCCTTAAGTATATTTTTTTCTTCCTCCGTAGTATCGTTGTCAATCGCATGGTCAAGTTCCTCCAGGCTGTTGGCGGCTGAACGCCGGCTGCCAAAAAGCCGTTCAAGTTTTTCCGACTGGTAGGCGAGCAGTATGCCAAGCCTCTTAAACAGCAGGTGTATCACTTCGGTAACGCCGGAAGTATAAAATGCAAACTGGAGCGTGTTCTGACTGGCCCAGACTTTGGGCATCACTTCCCCAAAAAGGATCAGTACAAAGCTCACCATGACCACTTTCATCAAAAATTCAAAAAACCAGTAGCCCTCTTTAAAGGCAATAACCTGGTTGATCAGAAAATTGGAAAGAATGATAATGCCGATATTGAGCAGTATATTGGCGATTAAAAGGGATGCCAGCAGGGCTTTCGGTTCTTCCAGCAGGTTGACAATCCTTCTCCATGAACTGTCCTGTTTGGTTTTCAGAATATTGATTTCTTTATCGCTCAGGGAGAAAAATGCAATCCGGGCACCTGAAACGATAAAAGACAAAACCAGGAAAAAAAGAATCAGGATAACCAGGATGGTCGTTGCCTGTGCATTGATGAATAAGAAAAAACCCAGATGCCCGTGGGCTGTTGACATGTTAAAAGGGTGATCCAAAATAGTCGGTTTCGTTAAAAATCCTTATTTCCTGCATGAAAAGCAGGCATGCCTTTTTATGCAGGATTGTAAATTTAATAAAACTTCACTATTCCGCTTTTAAAAAGGTAAATCCGGGGACGGTTCTCAATAGATTCCGCATCATGGCCTTTCGGTGCTACTATTCCGACCCGTGGCGGAACCGATAAATGGTTTCCTTTCATTACACCATCAAAGCCGGCATCCTGATGCATCAGGGATCTTCAAAATTTTCAATATAACCGGTAATCAGTTTAGGAAAGGGAAATTCCCGAAGTCGTTTCAGCAGGACAGGCTGGTAGCCAGCGAGTTCAGTCAGGGGTTTATCGAGGTGTACAAAACAGCCTGTGATTGTCTGATGTGTTAACTTTTGATGATGGACCGGGGATATATGCTGAATATGGAACCCCTGTTTTCCAAAGGTATCCATGAAAAAGCGGGTCTGATCCAGTTTTTCCCGTGGAATGAATTGCCCGGATTCCCACAAAACAAATTCGTAGAGGTTCTGCCAGATGTCATTGCCGGTTCTTTCCCGGATCCATAATTTGTTTTTACCGGCTTTCACTATAAAATAATAAAACCACCTTGTTTTGCGCGGAACAAGTGCCTGTTTCAGGGGAAGCCGGTCTGTCCATCCCTTTTGAAATGCCTGGCATTTTTTCGAAAGCACACAGCCTGTGCAAAGCGGATTTTGCGGTTTACAAATTGTTGCCCCAAAATCCATAATTGCCTGGTTGTAATTAGCAGGATCTTTTTTTTCAAGCAGACTGGCGGCCAATTCTGCATACAGCTTTTTGCCTGCCGCGGATCCAGCCGTGGTGCTGATTCCAAAATACCGGGCCAGCACCCGCTCAACATTTCCATCCACGACTGCATGGGGTAATCCGAAAGCAAAAGAAGCGATGGCAGCAGCAGTATAAGGACCTATTCCCGGCAGGGCAAGTATTTCCGCATATGATGAGGGAAAGCTGCCGTTATATGCTGATGCTATGATCCTGGCTGTGGCAATCAGGTTTCGGCATCTGTTATAATAACCCAGTCCTTCCCAGTATTTAAATATTTCTTTTTCGGAAGCTTTTGCCAGATCCGCGATGGTCGGAAAACCGGTAATGAATCTTTTATAATACGCAGTGCCCTGCTCTACCCGGGTCTGTTGCAGAATAATTTCACTCA
>DHWT01000211.1:18239-24783 GCA_002413325.1 Chitinophagaceae bacterium UBA5175
CGAGTAATTTTTTTGTAAAATCAATTTGCATCGGGATCCAAAATAATGCACGCGGGGCAATTATTCATACAATTGATAATCAGTATTTTATAATATACTGAAATGCAAGTGATTAGAATTTTACGCCCATATCGGGGGGCAGCAATTTTTTACAAATAGTTGTGGATTAATTTTTTTGTTATATATTTAAAATCAGAAACTTATAAAACAATTCCGTCATGAGAAAGGCAGACCTCGTTAATCAAATTTCGGATAAAACAGGTATACCTAAGGTCGACGTACTGGTTACTTTAGAGACCATGTTTAAAGAAGTGAAAGACACCCTTGCAAAAGGGGAGAATATTTACATCCGCGGATTCGGCAGTTTTATCACAAAAAAAAGAGCTGCCAAAATCGGAAGGAATATCAAAAAAAATATTGCTGTACATATACCTGAACATTTTATTCCCTCATTCAAACCAGCCAAAGAGTTTGTAGCAGAAGTTAAAAAACTGCAGTCTGTTCAGGATAATCAGCCAAACCCTGATGAAGAGATGTAATTTCGCCGGATAAAAGCCTGATGTGAACAAACAGCAAATTATTGTAGCCGGATCCGGTGTGATTATTCTTGTCGTATTTTATTTTTTTGGAAATACTGTACCTCCGCTTAAAAAAACGGCAGGTCCTGATACGTCAACAACAGCCCAATCGCTTGATATCAAGACGATTCTCGACGCCGGTAAGGCGAAACTCAGCCCTGCACGTCTGGCCTATGTGAACAGGCTGGAACATGCGGTAATCCGCGGAGATATTAAAAATCAGCAGATTGAGGCAGACCGCCAACTGGCAGGTTTCTGGAAGGATTCTGTTGAAAATGGCTTTCTTGCCTCAGCTTATTATACGGGGGAAGCGGCAAAATTGGAAAATTCTGAAAAAAGTCTCACTTTTGCAGCCCAATTATTTTTGAACAATCTGCGGGGACAGGTTAATCCGGCACTGAAAATCTGGATGGCCAATCAAAGCCGGGATCTTTTTGAAAGGGCTGAGCAGTTGAACCCTAACAATGATTCGACTAAAATCGGATTGGGAGCTACGTATATTTTCGGGAGTACCGGTGAACCGCAGGATGTGATGAAGGGAATCCAGAAAATTCTGGAAGTGACCCGGAGGGATTCGCTCAATATGTATGCTCAGTTGATGCTGGGCCTGGGCGGCATTGAATCGGGGCAGTATGATAAAGCGGTCGGGAGGCTTCTTAAAGTGGTGCATTATGACCCGGGAAATCTGGAAGCCGTATTGAATCTCGGTGAAGCCTATGAAAGAACGGGAGATCTGGATTCTGCGAAAAAATGGTATACAACAGCAAAAAAACTGACGAATAACCAGGAGTTGATAGATGCAATCGACGAACGGTTAGGATCTTTAAAATAAGCGCCCGAAGGAGCATAGACAGAAATTATTAGTTAACTAAAAAGGAATTATCGATGCCTTGTGGTAAAAAAAGGAAGCGACATAAAATTGCGACTCATAAAAGAAAGAAAAGATTGCGTAAGAATCGTCATAAGAAAAAGAACAAATAAACGCACTCCGGCCGGCAACCCTTCCGGCCCTGTTCTGCTGAAAACATTTATATGCTAACGCTTACCATGCTCGCCAGCATACGTATTGGCCGTTGAACTAAATCCCCTTCAGCATTTCGTTTCCTTTTTGTGTGTACCTGCCAGGCAGTAAATGTTACTCTACATTGAATAAGGAACTGATCATTAATGCAGCCCCTCAGGGAGTTGAAATAGCCCTGCTGGAAGATAAAAAGCTGGTGGAATTACACCATGAAAAAACTGATGCCAGTTTTGCCGTGGGAGATTTATACCTAGGCAAGGTTAAAAAATTAATTCCCGGTTTGAATGCTGCGTTCGTGGACGTCGGTTTTGAAAAGGACGCCTTTCTTCATTATACAGACCTGAGTCCCTATGCCCGTTCCCTGCTGAAATTTACACAGCAAAGTATTCTGGCAGCCAATGACAAAGAATTTGACTTTGGAACCTTTTCAGTTGAACCGGAAATCGTAAAAACCGGTAAGATCAATGAAGTACTGAGTGGCAAGCCCAATATCCTGGTCCAGATTTTGAAAGAACCAATCGCAGCCAAAGGCCCCCGCCTGAGTTGTGAAATTTCACTTCCGGGCCGATTCGTGGTGATTACCCCATTCAATGATATTGTGGCCGTTTCCCGTAAAATACATTCCTCCGACGAAAGGAAAAGGCTTCAGAAAATTGTGGAAGCGATCAAACCAAAAAATTTTGGTGTCATAGTACGCACGGCTGCGGAAGGAAAAAATACAGCGGAATTGCACGAAGATCTGACCGATCTGGTGGCGACCTGGAAACTGATTCAGCATAACCTGATCGGTGCTGCGGCTCCGGCAAAAATTCTGAGTGAGCAGACAAAAACCACCAGTATGCTGAGGGATCTGCTGAACGAGGACTTCAACAAAATTGTGGTGAACGATCGAAACCTGTTCAACGACACCAGGACCTATATCCAGCGGATTGCTGCAGATAAAATAGATATTGTTTCATTTTACAGTAACGGTTCCCCGATTTTTGATCATTTCGGCATTACCAAACAGGTGAAAGCCGCCTTTGGCAAAACCGTTAACCTGCCCAGCGGAGCCTACCTGATTGTTGAACATACCGAAGCCCTGCACGTCATTGATGTGAACAGCGGATATAAAAGTGTAAGTAACAACCAGGAACAAAATGCGCTGGAAACCAACCTGGAGGCAGCCGAAGAAATCGCCCGCCAGCTCAGGCTCCGTGACCTGGGCGGAATCATCGTGGCGGATTTTATTGATATGAAGCTACCCGACAATAAAAGGAAGCTTGTGGAAGCCATGGAAGGCTTTATGCGGACCGATCGGGCAAAACATGCCGTTCTGCCCATTTCCAAGTTTGGCCTCATGCAGATCACCCGTCAGCGGATGAAGCCGGAAATTACGATCAACACCCAGGAAATCTGTCCGACCTGCAATGGTACCGGCAAAATCTCCTCCGCCCTGATCCTGGAAGACGAAATTGAAAAAAACCTCAGCTACCTGTTGAATCATCAGCATAAGGACCTCATCCTGACGGTTCACCCCATCATGTATGCCTACCTCACCAAAGGCGGCTGGCTGTTCAGTAAAAAATGGAAATGGCGCAGAAAGTATCAACAGGCCATTAGGGTACAGGAGAATAATAATTACCATATGACAGAATTCCATTTCTTCGACAAACAGGAGGAAGAAATCAAGTTATAATCTCTCCTTTTCCACCCCTTTTTTGCCTTAAACACATTAATTTTTAATTTAATATTATAGTATTTTATTAAGGCTTTATATGTATGCCAAAATGGAAATTTCCGAAGACGAACCAGGACTCATTTTCAGGACTTTAGCTAAGAGCCTCAATTAAATATTATCTTTTAAGACTTTGTAATTCAATTAGTTACAAATTTATTATTATATCAATTCCGGTTTGGTTTTTCTTACTGAAGTTATTAACAGGAGGAAAAATTTATTTTGTTATGTGACCTGATTTTGTAATTTAGTGCAAGAATTTAATGGGTTAGTAAGTAAAAGGTCGGCTCTCTTAGCCGGCCTTTTTACTTTTCTGCCAACCAAGCCGTTATCTTTAATGATGAGTAAAATCAAGACCGCTTTCTTCTGTAATAATTGCGGCTATGAAAGTGCAAAATGGCTGGGTAAATGTCCTTCATGCGAACAGTGGAATACTTTCACCGAAGAAATTATTAATAAAGATGACCGGCTGGGAGAATCCGGATGGAAAAAAATATCCGGTAAAAAAGAAATTAAAACGATTTCAATTCATGAAGTGGTCAGTGGTGAGGAAAAAAGAATCGTCACACCGGATGCCGAACTAAACCGTGTACTGGGAGGCGGAATTGTTTCAGGCAGCATCATTCTCGTTGCAGGTGAACCGGGAATCGGAAAAAGTACTTTATTTCTCCAGGTCGGTTTAATGTTGAAACATATCAGCACCCTTTATATCAGCGGAGAAGAAAGTGAACAGCAAATCCGGATGCGTGCCGATCGTTTAAAAGTGGGGACCAACCGCCTCATGAATAACTCGGGTCAATTTTACCTGCTCACCGAAACATCCACGCAAGCCATATTCCAGGAAATAAAAAAATTAAACCCGCAGGTCGTCATTGTGGATTCCATTCAAACATTGCAGTCATCCTATATCGAATCTTCTCCCGGCACTGTTTCACAAATCCGCGAATGCGCAGCAGAATTCCAACGCTTCGCAAAAGAAACCGGCACACCGGTTTTCCTGATCGGCCATATCACCAAGGATGGAAATATTGCCGGGCCGAAAATACTGGAACATATGGTGGATACCGTACTGCAATTCGAAGGTGACCGGCATTATACTTACCGCATACTCCGTACTCTAAAAAACAGATTTGGCAGCACGGCAGAACTCGGTATTTATGAAATGACAGATGAAGGCATGCAGCAGGTCAGCAACCCCAGCGAGATCCTGATTACACAAAGAGAAGAACAGCTCAGCGGAAGCGCAATCGCAGCAAGCATAGAAGGGCAAAGGCCCCTGCTGATCGAGGTACAGGCTCTCGTTACCCCTTCGGTATATGGAACACCACAAAGAACCGTAAGCGGTTTTGACCTCAGGCGCCTGCAACTCCTTCTGGCTGTTCTGGAAAAAAGAGGGGGTTTTCACTTTGGAGTGAAAGATGTTTTTTTAAATATTGCAGGCGGATTAAAAGTGGAAGATCCTTCCATCGACCTGGCTGTTCTTTGTGCCTTATTAAGTTCCTTTGACGATATACCGCTGGCGGCAGATATCTGTTTTGCGGGGGAAATCGGGCTGAATGGGGAGATCCGTGCAGTAAACCGCATCGGTCAGCGAATTGCCGAAGCAGAGAAGCTGGGATTCAGTAAAATCTTTGTTTCAAAATATAATCAGAAAGGATTTAAAAATCAATCCCACCATATTGAAATCAAATGGATGGGAAAGGTAGAAGAAGTATACAAACATTTGTTCTAAGGTTCTGCGATCAGGGCATTTACAGAAATGAACACGCGGATATCCTTTACCCGGCCGATCCTCCATCTTTTTTTCCCATATACCTGTTGCGGATGTGGCACCGATCTGATTACAGAACCTGTTTTGTTTTGTATTTACTGCCAGGCTTCCATGCCTTTCACACGGTTCGAATATTTTCCGGCGAATCCAATAGAAAAAATTTTCTGGGGTCGTACAGAAATACAGGCAGCGGCGGCACATGTATATTTCACCAGTGGGTCTTTAGTGCAACACAGTCTGCACCTGCTGAAATACAAAGGCAGAAAAGATATCGGTATATATTTCGGACAGCAGATGGGCGCTTCGTTAAAACAATCCGGCCGGTTTAATGATTGTTCCGTCATTATCCCCTTACCCCTGTTTGCTGCCAGGGAAAAGAAAAGAGGATATAACCAGGCAACCCTTCTTGCAGAAGGTCTATCCCGGCAACTTAAAATTCCGGTGGTACATGATGCGGTTTCCCGCGTAAAAAAAACAGAAACCCAGACCCATAAAAGCCGGATTCAACGGTGGAAGAATATGGAATCGACCTTCGAAATACGGGATCCTCAAAAAATTCAGGGAAATCATATCTTACTCGTGGATGATGTGGTAACTACCGGTGCCAGTCTGGAAGCCTGCGCACGGGCTTTACTCACCTTTCCGGGCCTCAGGATCAGTATTGCCTGTCTCGCCCATACCGTTTCTGCTTAGCCAGGCTTAAGGCCTGACGCTTTTCTTAATTTCATATCCTAATATAACCATCAACCGTCAACCATGAACTAAAAAGCGTTAGGCGTTAAGCGTTAAGCCCTGTATTTTTGTTTCTATGCAAAAAGTCCTGCTTTTTTTGATTTTTACAGGAATTGCTTTGGTTTCCTGTCAGAAACAATCAGGTATGAACGGCAATAACCGCCTGTTCCTGTCGGCAGATTCCGTTTATTTTGATACCGTTTTTACTTCAACCGGCTCTGTTACCCAACAGGTTAAGCTTATTAATCCCAACAATCAGGAAATTGGAATTGCTTCCATCAGCCTGGCGGGCGGATCCGGTTCTCCTTTTATAATCAATATAGACGGAACACCCGGTCCCAATGCATCCAACCTGAATATACAGGCCAATGACAGCCTGGTTATTTTTGTTACTGTATTTATTCATCCGGGAACAGGACCCGAACCCTTTGTTCTGCAGGACAGTATCCGGATCAGCTACAACGGCACCGAACAGAATATTCAGCTCAGTGCCTGGGGCCAGAACGCCCATTTTATCAAAAACCAGGTAATTAAAGGAGATACCAGCTGGCCCAACGACCTGCCCTATGTGATTTTGGGCAGCCTGCAGATAGACAGTAATGCGACCCTGACCATCCAGCCGGGCGCGCATATATATATACATGCCAACGCCGCTATTTTTGTTGATGGCAGCCTGAAAGTGCTCGGCGATTCGGCTGAAAGTCAGCGGGTATATTTCAACGGCG
>DHWT01000058.1:0-2758 GCA_002413325.1 Chitinophagaceae bacterium UBA5175
TGGTTATGACTTTTTCTTTTGTTTCTGTAATCATGATGATTTATTTATGTTGATATTAATAAAGGATTCTCCCGAACCGGACTTCCTTTTTTGTTTGTATCAGAATTCGAAATCCATTTCTTTTTTTATCAACTTCCCGGCGTATGATTCATTCCTTCTGATCGAACTCCAGGGACCGACTCACAGATTCAGCAGGTCCTTTTAAAAAGAACCGAGACCCACTGTAACATGCACGTATGTAAAATTGGCTGGAAATGTGAAAGCAAAAAATGCCTTAAATCATTAAATGAAGTGATTGCTGTCATTTATAAAAAGACTGGCTGACCCCGGAACGAATTCCGCACCGGTCTTTAATATTACGACACAGAGGTAACCGGTCGCCTGCCAGGCACCGGGAACCATTGAATAACTCCCGGCTTCCGGTTCCAGGTTCATGAATGCACTTCAAAAATGCACCAGACCTGCCGTTATTTCTACTCCCTTTTGATGAATATCACTTTTTCAGATGATTAAGGTCATAATCCTGTATGGTTACACCTGCATACATTTGAACACCGCGATCATCATGAGGCGTTTCATTTTAACCGGTGCAAATCAGGTTGACAATGAAAATGAACCAAAAACATTTTTTTTAATGGATATACCAAACCGGCTTTTGGCAGGTTCATTTTCTGATAAATATTCAAAATGTTTTTGCATACCACCCGCAATACAAACAAGCGTGCGCCGGAATTTCTGAGATTCATTTTCATTTTTATATTAACCGGATTCAGCTTCGCCGTCCTGGCACAGAAGACAGATAAAATATGCCTGAGGAACGGAGATACGCTTACGGGTGAGATATTGAGCATGAAACTGGCCATGCTGACTTATAAGATGGATGGCCCGGGAACCATCGATATAAAATGGGAGTATGTAACCTGCATCCGCTCAAACAAGGTCTTTGAATTCACTTTGCGCAAGGGAAACCTGGTCGTATGCACCCTGGACACACTTTTCCTGAAATACCAGGTTACCAACCTGGATGATATTGTGGAAATCATTCCCATAAAAGACCGGTTTTTGACCAGGCTGGTCGGCGATGTCAACCTCGGTTTCAATTATACCAAATCCAATTCCATTCTCCAGTCAAACTTTACCAGCAATATAACCTATAAGGTTCCTAAAGTGGAAATAGGTCTTAAATTAAATTCCGTCCTGACGAATTACGGAGAGGATACCAGCTTTTCAAAGAAACAGGATATTTTTGGGAGTATCACCAGAAATTTGAGTAAGAAATTTTATGTAGGAGGATCTTTGGGATGGCAGGAAAATACCGAGCTGGGTCTGGCGAGCCGCTATCTGCTGAGTGGATTAGCCGGTTTGGAATCACTAACCGACAACCACAACCGGCTTTTATTTGCAGGTGGTTTATCATACAATCAGGAACAGTCGGTCGAAACCAGCCAGTTCAAAGGAAACCTGGATGCCTTGCTGGAGGCCAGGTATATGCGGTTTTATTATTCCTTCCCTAAACTCTCCATAGATGCCGACTACCTGGTTTTCCCGGGTATTACAGACTGGGGACGTGTCCGGATGCAGTTTGACCTGAATGTGAGTGTGGAAATCTTCAGGGATTTCCTGATTGGCCTGGTTTCCTACTATTCTTATGACAACCGGCCTCCGGAGGGCTCCTTCTCAAATAGCGATTATGGTATCCAGTTTACAGTTGGATATAAATTTGGAAAGTAATGGATTCACTCCCTATTTTTCATTCAAATTTAAAAGTAAATCTGATCGGGATTTGAAGATGTTAACCTGTACCGGGATCATTCCGATTTGCAGCCACTTTATTATTTCAGTATTTCTTTCAGCGAGTTATTGATTACCTGGAGTCCAAGGGCAACCTGGATAATACCGAGCACGGCGGCCAGGATCTGCAGGAGAATACCCAGGATTTGAAATACATACCGGGTTATCAGCATGAAAATCAGATTTAAGAGCATAATCGCCAGCACGATGGCGCCAATGGCCAGCCGGTTTTGCTCAGGGCTGATGGCCAGGAATACGATGAGCGCCGCAATGCCATAAGGCGTTACAATGGTTGGAAAGGCAAGTGGTGAGATCGCCGTTTTCAATGTCGGTGCAGGAACCACCTCCTCTTCCCGTGATGGAGTTGGTTTGAACTGCTGGATGATGTTCACCAAAGCCACCAGTAAAAGTATGATACCCCCGGAAAGCGCCAGGATGGGGAGGGGAATGCCATATTTGCTTAGAAAAGAACCGCCCAGGAAAGCAGCAAACAAAAGAGCAAGGCAGGAAAATAGTATCGCCTGGAAAGCGGTCTTATTGGAAAGTGCCGTATCTGCCCCCTGGGTTAATTTTACGAACGGACCAATAATCTTAAATGGACCGAGCATCAGGAAGAGAACCGTGAAAACTTTTGAAACAGGAAATGATTTCGTAGAAACGGGTTCCAGTTGGTTAAAGCCCGCGGTAGCATCTATGGCCGGCTTGATAAATTCATAGTACATTAAGCCTGTTACGATCGAGAGCGCGGCTACGATCATCCAGGTTCTGGCAGAAGCCGGAAATTCTCTTTTCTTATGCATTTTTGCCTGGTTGTCCGCCAGACCGGGTTCTTTATTTGCTTGAACGTTTTCCATAAATTCATAGTTTACCGTATACCCGCAACGAATTCAATCTTTAGGAATCATGAACCACCCGGGCCATTTTATTCTCCCGCACCTGCCACCTGAATCCTGCCTTTCTTTGCCGC
>DHWT01000058.1:3104-3443 GCA_002413325.1 Chitinophagaceae bacterium UBA5175
GAAAGGAATTTTATTAAAGTTATTCATACATACAAAAGAAAATTATGATCATGATCAGTGCCTGTAATGATATTGGAACTGTTAAGACGAACAGAAAGATCAGACAGAAAATTTATAAATAAATCAGCGCCCTGATGGTATAATCGGGCTGCTTTTGTAAGTACCTCAGGTTTTGATCTCTGTTGTTTCCCGGGTGATTATCTTAATATCGGGATTTGAAGCGTCTTTCTTTCTGAACAGCCGGTCGCTTTCCTGGTCAAAATGGTATAGCCGGGCTTCCGTAATGCGTTTAGCTGCAAAACTCATGGTGATTGTTGCCAGCAATGCACCGCTTACCGG
>DHWT01000058.1:3767-6920 GCA_002413325.1 Chitinophagaceae bacterium UBA5175
GGGCCGGATTCGTGCTGGTACCGGAAATCCCCGCTTCCAAAAAAGACATGATAGAATAGAGAATGGGAAAAATGGCGGGGGTATATGGCCGGAGATGCCTGAACCCGAGAAACAGGCTCAACATGGATACCATGGTAAATGTAGTAACGATTTCACCCAGCAACACCGTGGACAATGCATAACCCGCGCCGGGTATCGTGGCACCAAAATCAACACTCCGGCCCATGGAACCCCAGGCCAGGAGCGGTAAACAGCCAACCACCGCCCCGGCAAACTGTCCTGAAACATAACTCAATGCAGTTCGTAAATCTATTTTTCGAAACAGCAGGAATGCCATGGTGACGACGGGATTGATATGCGCTCCGCTCACTTTTCCGATGGGAGAAATGGCGATCAATGCACCCGTCGATCCGAACAGAAATCCGGTAATCAGTCTTCGGTATCCGATATAAGGTATCCATTTTACAATGGGACTTCCGGTTCCAAACATCACGGTGACCAGTGACAAACCAATGAGTAACAATAATCCGGTTCCCAACATTTCATACCAGAATATCGGCCAGTTAAAACTTTTGTTATCCGTCTTGTTTTCCATTCTGTGTAAATCAATTAATCGTAAATAACGAAATGGCAGTCCGGAGCTTTCGTCAGGCCTCGGAAAACTGAATAATGACTTTGATATCATCAGGACCCCGCTGGAGGGCTTTTGCAAAGTTTTCAGGGCGTTCAATCCGGGTGATCAGTCTTCTCAGCCAACTGCGGTCCGCACGGGAGAGATACTGTGCAGCCTTGTACCAATGCCGCTTATTGGCATTGACACTGCCTACAATGACATTATTATTTAAGACAGCCATTGTAGCAACATCCGCAATGGCCGCGGATGAAATGGCTTTTCCGCCATGTCCGATGCCGGTGAGACAAACGATTCCGTTTGCTCCGATCTGCTGTATGGCTTCCGCAATGACCAGTCCTACACCGGTGCATTCGATAACCGCATCCGGTCTGAATCCCAGATTCATGATACTTCCGGTATGGTACGTTGCGCCAAGAGATCGTACCAGGTCAGGTTTGATCCCTGTTTCGGCCATGTCCAGAACATGAACATCCAACCCGTATATTTTTGCAAAGAGAGCAGCCAGCAGACCAATCGGTCCTGCTCCGGTAACTAAAATATTCTGAGGTTCCCAGAATGAGCGTCGGCCGATGACGGCAATCTGCTCCAGGGCTTTTGTTACCACGGTAGCGGGCTCAAGAAGCACACCGAGGATACCTAATGAGGGATCCACTTTAACAGCATATTCGGGCTCGATCCGCCAGTACTCAGACATAAATCCATGTATTTCCTTGATCCCACGCTCCGTATATAAACCGTTCCGGCACATATCCCACTCCCCCACGGCACAATTCGGGCAGGGAACAGGATCCGGACGACGAACAATACCGACAACGAGGTCACCTTTTTTGAATCCGCCCACAGAACCCGGGTCTGTCACGCGGCCCAGGGATTCATGGCCGAGTACCAGATGTTTCTGACCGGGAGGTGCCCAGCCATATTTCCCTTCCACAATTTCCACATCGGTACCACATACGCCTACGGCTACCGCCTGAACCAGGACCGAACCCTCGTTGCTATCCGGTTCGGGAATATCCATATATTTCGCTGTTCCCGGTTTTTTGGGCTCTACAGTAATTGCTTTCATAAAACCATCCCCCCTTGTTTTAGTTCTTGTTGTTTCGTTACTTACTGAAGCCGGACCGGAACTGCATCACGAGTTGATTGAACCAGGAGAGCAGGGTCTTCAGAAATTGTTTTTGCCGGCACAGTCACTTCAAAAATGTGATAGCCCCATGCAGGCAGATCCAGATACATACCTCCCGATACCAGGTCATTGCCATTCCGGTCGTAGAGCGCAGCGCTCATCAGGTCCCGGAAACGCACCGTTTGTCCTGCCAGATCAGTAAATGGCAGACGGACATAACACTGACTGGCGTGGGAAGCATAATTAACAATTATCAATGACCGCCCCCCATTTTTCCCTTCCCATGTAAATGCAATAAAAGAATCCCAGCTTCCATTACCGTTCCAGGCCGGTAAACATTCCTGCAGGCGCCACTGGCCGTCGCGGAACAGTGGATTCCTGATTACTTCGAGCAGATCAAAATAAAATGTCTGCAGGTCTTTTTCAACGGGTTCCTGCGGAGCACGGACCAGGTGCGGCGAGATGCGCTTTTTTCTTCCTTCAAACTGACCCTGGTGAAAAAACCGTAAACCGGGGGAGAGAAAACTGATCACCGCAGCGGCCTGATGAACCGGTATTTCGAAAGTGGCTGCGGCTCGTGGTTCATCGTGATTTTCGAGAAAGCGGGCCAGCTTTTGCTGGTAGCCGGGTTCTGCATAAAAATGTTCCCGTATTGCTTTCACTTGTCCCTCACGCAAACGATCATACAACCGCTTGTCGTAAGTGTAGTCAAAACCCTGCTGCTGCAGGGTCCATTCCAGGTCCCAGTACACTTCGGCCATGAAGAGAAAACCGGGAACTTTTTCGCGGACGGTCTGCGTGGCTACAGGCCAGAAGGGTCCTGTTTTCCGGCCCCAGGTTTTCTCAAAAACTTCCGGCAACACCAGCATCGCCATATCACATCTTACGCCGTCGCATTGTTCTGCAATGCGCAACAGTTCCCCGGTCATCGCATCCCGTGTTGCGGGATTGCTGTAATCCAGCTGCAGGGTGTCTGGCCATCCGGCAAAATAGGGATCCCGTCCATAGGCCAGGATCAGATCGCCTTGTTTTCTTTTAATGCGGGTATAATTTTGTGGAAATTTCTCCAGGTCGCTTTCTGTTCCGGGAACAAAATAGTCCGGGTGCTCATCCACCCAGGGATGATCCGGCGCCATATGATTGGGAACAAAATCCAACATGAGTTTCAGACCGCGGACTCTTAACCTTTCACGTAACCGCTTCAGCGCTTCATCGCCGCCCAGATCCGGATGCACCGAGTAACCCGTAATGGCGAATCCCGAACCGCCGATGTCCTCTTCGCGCAGATCCGGTAATGTGTTTGCGAATTCACGCCGCCATTCCCTGTTTTCGCGCGAAACTTTTCCCGCCGCTTCACCGGTGCGCCATACGCTCAGGAACCAGATCCAGTCAA
>DHWT01000196.1 GCA_002413325.1 Chitinophagaceae bacterium UBA5175
CCGTCCTTGCTGGTGTATTTGGTATTCACAGGAATGGACCCTACCAGGCTGACCGTTTTATCAATGGGGTTATAGACTTTCAGGTCACCTTTGCGTTCATTGATGTATACCCGCCCGTCTTTCAGCACTTCAAAGTTCATGGGTTCATCGAGTGCGCCGGGCGTTGTCAGCGTAACCGGTGTAAACCGGTTATCATCCGGCTTAACAGTATCCTTCGGATTTTCAACTGTTGTGGTATCCGGCCGGTTGCAGGATATGGTCATCAGGCAGGCGGCAAATGCAAAAAGACTTAAGAGGCGAATGAACCGGATTCGATGGCAGGAGACGGCTTTCATGGCAATCGTTATTATAGTTGTGAAATCGTTTCGGCCGGGCCGTTGAATATAGATTTTCCGGCAGCTTCCCCGGTATAACCGGTCGTAGGCAAGGCTAAAAGCAATCCTTTAAAAGTATATATCCGACTGTATTTTCAGGAATAAAATGCGACCAAACCTCCATATTTGTATACAAAAGGAAGGTATTCATTCTATTCCGTTTATACAGGTCCGGGTATCCCCGGAGTCAGCATTTCAGTCAGAATCTCCGGAATAACCGGGATTTTTATCATTTACCGGGTTGGGTCTCCATGCGCCTGATATGCCATCCGCTACCTTCCAACCAGATCCATTTAGTATTGAAAACACCTTTAACAGTTACTGTATCTTTTCCAAATACAACCACCTGCTGCTGGTAAGTACCTGTTTGCAGGGCAGTATCCCGTTCAATCGCAATTAAATCCGTGTTGGAGGACTGGGATAAAACTTTATAGTATCTGAATTGAGTTAGAAATTTCCTGATCGAATCCCTGCCATGAGCCATTTTTCCCAGGTCCCCATCCGGCGTATAGAGCATGGCGATGGAATCTGCATTCATTTTTACGATGAGGCTGTCGTATTTTTTCATGGCCTTTTCCACGCTCTCTTCGTTTTTATAATGATTCCGGCAGGAAAACAAAACGGTCAGTAAGATGAAATTTAAAAAAAATACAGGTTTGAAAGAAAAACTCATTAGTAAACACTTTGAATAAAAATTAAAAATAATGAAACTTTGCCCACATCCCATCAGATATGCACCAGCCTAAGGACCGGCTCGATATCATCAATGAAGTATTGGAAGAATGTATCCAGGCTTATCCCCTGTCGTCATTTATCATCAGTCTGTACAAGCAATATCTGCAAAGGGGTTCCTTAAGTAAAAAGCAATTGCAGGGATTGTACGGGAAGGCTTCGAAGATCGAACATCTGCCTCCGGGTAAATTAGCCACCATCGAGGCAATCATCAAAAGAATGCCCACCCGCTACAAATCCGGGCTGCCTGAACCCAAACCCTTATTCGAAAAAGAAGAGATTATCGGTAAGACGATAACTGAAATCCTGGCAAAATTCCCGAAACACAAAGGGGCACTATTCCTAAAAGCCAAATACGAAAATAACGAACCCCTCTCCCAGTCGGATATGGCCGACCTGAAAAGATTCCACCAGCTCCTGAAATAGGAAATATCATGGGTCTTTGCTTGTTGCAGGGCCAACCAGCCCCGGTAAAAAGTGGATAACTATGTGCGAAAGCGGTGCAAAACTGAAACCCTTAAAATTTGGAATCGGGTTTCCGGATCATGTATCTTAGAATTGTAATTGAGAAACAGAAATCCGTAAAAAAGATAGAAGAATCTCAGTTGAGAAGTGAAATCCTTAACAGGAGTGTAGCAACTCGAAGGGAGCATCGGGTCAGTAAGTACGAAAGCGAAAGCAATCATACCGAAAAAGGCTTGGTGCTTTTCTTTTTTTACACACCCTCACCGGTTTTTCAAATCCAATTTAGGTCGTTTTATGATCCATTTATTTGTCCGGAAGTTTATGCCCGGTTTATAAACAGGAAAGAAACTCCTTCTTATTTTTTAATGCCTGGAAATGATTCAGTTTGGTCAATAAGGATTTCAGCTGTTACTGTTCCCTGATGGACAGGTCGCCCGGAAAATCAGCAAAGGAAACGGTGTATCCTATCCCGGGTCACCCGGGCGTATGTCTTCTGGTTGCCTGCCTGCTGATTAAAATCTCAAAAGAAAAGGAAAATATCCCGGATCGATTCTATGAAAAATGGCGGACGTACCGGGCCCGGGAGAAACGACTGGTACCGCTGTTATACTAGGATTTACCCGGATTTCTTTCCCATACCAATTCGCCGCCGATATAGGTTTGTTCCACTTTGATACCGGATAAATGATCCGGCAGGGTTGCAAGCGGGTCCTGGTCCAGCAGGATCATATCCGCCCATTTCCCAACCTCCAATATTCCAAATTCAGTGGAATCGCTGATGCGGGCGGCGTCGCCTGTGTAGGCTCTCAATGCTTCGGATATTGTGATGGCTTCCTGAGGCGCAATCCGGTTCCCATCCCGGTCCCTGCGCGTCACAGCGACCTCCGCACCTTTCAGGGGGTTGAAGTCCTGAACAACCGGTGCATCGGAAGAAAGGGCGGTCAGTATGCCGGTTTTTAAAACGGATTTTACGGGATAACAGTGATTCAAATATTCTTCATCGAGGTATTTAATAAAGTTTCTACCCAGTTCATGAATAAAGATGGTTTGCATGGAAGCCGCGATCTGGTTGGCTGCCATATCTTCCAGATTTCCGGCAACGGGCAATCCCAGGTGTTCAATTCTTTTCATCAGTCCCGGAAAGGAGCGTTGCAGTTCTTTATAAACGTCAACAACAAAATCAATCGCTGCATCTCCGATGGCATGGGTGGCGATGCCCAGACCTTTTTCCATGGAAGCCCGGGACAGTTCGAGAAATTGATTTTTTTTCAATCGCAGGATTCCATGATCAGCCGAATTTTTATACGGACGTTTCAATGCAGCGGTCCGCCCGCTCAAACCGCCGTCACTGAAAAATTTCACGGTATTGACAGTGAAAAAAGGAGAAGCAAAATGCGCCGGAACGGGGAAAGGTCTTTCTGAACCATCGGGCAGTAAAATGGGAATAGCATGTAAGCGGAAGCCCAGTTCCCGGTTTTGGTTCATCTCATAATAGGTTTCCAGCAGAAAAGGATCCACTGCCGGATCGGTGGCTGCCGTGATCCCATAACGATACATTTCCTCCCTGGCCGCAAGGACCATGGTTTTCAATTCAGTTTTTGTATAGGCGGGTATATGACTGGAAATCAATCCCAGGGCCGTCTCAGAGAAAATACCATTGGGCCGTCCATCTGGTCCCAGCTGCATGTTACCTCCTGACGGAATTTTAGTCGCCGCTGTAATAGAAGCCAGTTCCAGGGCTTTTGAATTGGCTACGGCAATATGCGCGCAGGTGCGGATTACATAGACGGGTTTGTCTTTCGAAACTTTGTCCAGGTCATCCCTGGTGGGCAGTGTACCTCCGGTCCAGGACGCTTCGTTAAATCCCCTGGCAGTAATCCAGCGTGCTTCCGGATGGCGCTGATGAAATCCGGATAACAGGGATAACATCTCATCGAGACTTTTTGCCGGTCTCAGATCGAGCATATAGGTTTTCAGGTTACCGGCCTTCCATATATGAATATGGGTATCATTGAATCCGGGCATGAGGGTTTTTCCCTTTGCATCGAATAAAGTCGTTCCACTTTGTACCCGGGATACCAATTCATCATAACGCCCGATGACCTGGATACGGCCTTCTTCAACAAGTATACTGTCGTAGTTGTTTTGAAATCCTTCCTGGAAGGAAAGCAGGCGGGCATGATGAATTAGTAAAGGAGGCATTATATTTTCCGTTTAGCATCGGCCAGTGCGATGGCATCTTCCAGGACCTGCAGGCCTTCGGTCAATTGTTCGTCCGTAATAACGATCGGGGGCAATAAGCGGATGCAGTTACTGAACAGGCCGGCCCGGATCAGGATCAGTCCTTTGGAAGTGGCCTCTTTGATCACTTCCATCGCAACCGACATATCCGGCTCTTTGGTATTCAGGTCCTTGACAAATTCAACCAGCTGCATCGCGCCCAGCCCCCGTACGTCCCCGATCACTTTATATTTGGTTTTCCATTTTTGCATGGTTTCGTGTATGAGTTTCCCCACAGCCACCGAGCGGTCCAGGAAGCTTTTGCTTTTCAGGATTTCGATGGCTGCAATGGCCGCCACGCAGGCTACCGGACTGCCGCCATAGGTTCCGCCCAGGCCGCCCAGGTGCGGGGCATCCAGGATTTCTGCTTTACCGGTGATGGCACTGATGGGCATGCCGGCACCGATTGATTTCGCACTCACAACGATATCCGGTACTACTCCCGTATGTTCCATAGCATACAGCTTACCGGTCCGGCCGGCGCCACACTGAATTTCATCCGCAATGAATACGATGCCGTACTGGTCACAAACATCCCTTAATTTTTGAAGGTAAGGAGCCGGAATGGGAATGAAGCCTCCTTCTCCCAATACCGGTTCAATGATGATTGCCGCGAGAGATTCCGGATCCACCTGGGAAATAAAAGCCTCATCGAGTTTTCTGATGCAGTGCTGTATATAGGCATCATCTGTCATACCTTCGATCTTACGGTACATGTTCGGTGCCGGGATCCGGTAGATATCAGAAACATAAGAACCAAATCCCTTTTTGAACAAAGCGTATTTACTTGTAAGACTCAATGTAAGCAGGGTACGCCCGTGATAAGCCCCTTCGAAGCAGAGGACCGCATTTCGTTTTGTATAATATTTTGCTACGTTGACTGCGTTTTCCACTGCTTCCGATCCCGAGTTTGCCAGGAGGGTTTTTTTGGGGAAATTACCCGGCGTTACACTGTTCAGGAGTTCCGCCAGCCGGATATAGGGTTCAATGGTCGTAACCAGCGTACAGGTATGAATATATTTATCCAGCTGCTCCCTGATGGCATGGACCACTTCCGTATTCGAATGGCCCACGTTGATCATGCCGATTCCACCGGCAAAATCCAGGAGCTGATTTCCATCCACATCCCATACCAGGGCGCCATCCGCCCTTTCCACAGCGATGTCGGTGGATTTCGCGAGACCGGCCGGCAGCGCATTTTTTCTTCTTTCCAATAATAACTGGCTTTTCGGTCCGGGTAAGGCTGTTTTTAATTGTATGTATGTCATAAAGACTATTACGTTTTGATTATACTAATTTATCAATGTCCAGTTTGATCAGGACTCCATAATTACCGCAGACCGGGTCATTGAGGTGATTGGGCATGAGGGCGATGGGTTCGAACCCGATTTTCATCTGCGGCGTTAATGTAGGATCTTTTCGTTTACCCTGAAGGAGTTCCTGGTAATAGGCTTCGCCGCTCATTTCATGGCTCACTGCGCCATAGCCACTCATCATACCTACGGTCAGCTGTCCTTTGAGTCCGAGGGCTTTTGCAATTTCATGCCGGGCCCGGTATAATAACCTGGCCAGGCCCCGGCCCCGGTAGGCGGGCAGCAGTCCCATATCCAGCCCGTATAACCATTCCCCTTCCGGGTTATGGTTCGTAAGCCAGCCCCCGCCAATGGTTTCCTTAAACGTATGATGATAGTTTAAAAAATCAAAATCGGTGCGCATGGTCGTTGTCATGCCCACTACCTGGTCACCGTGCGTAATTACAAACTGCCCTTCCGGAAAAACTTCCAGGTGGCGCAGGTAATGCGCGGCCCGGATCAGCTCATCATCGGCCAGCGTGGGAAATACGGTTTTCTGCAATTCTTCCAGCTGCGGTGCGTGTTCCGGCTGCATATGCTGAATCACAAGACCGCCCTGGATCTCCTTATAATATTTCTGAATGGTTCTTTGCATAAAAATTATTTAAAACTCACGCGATCGTATAACCGAAAATGACATATACCATGCATGACAGGGAAAATGCTATAAAGGCATAGGGCAACTGGGAAAGGCCGTTGTCCAGATTATTGCACTCCGTACTTTGTGCCGTGAGTACGGTGGAATCGGAATATAAACAGGCATTGGCCCCAAACACCCCGGCACTCACCACGGCACCACAGTTCAGCAATACATTGGAATGTAAATGCTGCGCCAGCGGAACGATCAGCGGGATCGCTACTGCATAGAGTCCCCAGGATGAACCGGTGGTTACGGCAATCAATGAAAGAGAAGCAAATACGATCAGCGGCAAAAACTGCTTATTAATATAAGGACCTACCGCATGCAATACATATTGTGTGAGCCCCATTTTGTCATTCACGTCTTTCAATACATAGCTCATCATCAGGATCGCCAGAGCATACACCATGCTGTTGAAACCTCCGAAAACGGTTTCCGACAACTGGGTGAATGTTCCCAGACGGATCAACAGGTAAAAAAGAAACGTGAAAGCCACAGCAATCATCACGCCTTTTAAAGCGTCAATATCAAAATACAGGGTCGCAGCCAGCAGTACCAGGATCGGCAATAAAAAATAAATGATTTTGGGTTTTTTTGCCGGATTGAGTGAACTGACATCCAGGGAGGCCGACATGGCCAGTCTGCCTGCAGTCAGTTTGCCCGTGGTTTCGGCCCGCTGTTCCGCTTTCTTCATTTTCCCGAACCAGGGCAGTATGCCGTAAATGAACAGGGGGATGATCAGTACTGAAATATAACCGTAGCAGACAAAGGGGATCATTTTCCAATAGGCGATCAATCCGCCGTGCACCGGCGCCACCTGCGATTTTTCCAGAATGCTCCCGACATAAATCGTCCAGGTGGAGATCGGCACAATCACGGAGAGGGGTGCGGAGGTCGTATTGACAATATAGGCCAGCATTTCCCGGGGCACTTTAAAGGCATCCGTTATTTTACGCATGGACAAACCCACCGTGAGTGCGCTCAGATAATCGTCCAGGAAAATACCTATGCCCAATACCCAGGCGCCCATCAGGGCGCCGCGTTTTGTTTTGATTCTTTTCAGCGCCCATTCGCCGAATTTCATCGTGCCCCCGCTGCGCACCATCAGGCCAATCAGCGATCCATACAGACCACAGACCAGGATCACCCAGACTGCACCACTCGGACTGGGATCTCCAATCACATTCGTGAGAGAATTGACGAAGTCAGTAAAAAAATTACTCCTGTCGTGAAAACTGATAATTACAAAACCTGTAAGGCATCCGATCAGCAGTGGTTCAAAGGACGTGCGCATGATGATGGCCAGTACGATCACTACAAAAGGCGGAATGAGTGCTAAGGCGCCGTAATCCATTCGGTTGGTTATGATTTTTAAAATTAAAGTCCGCCAATACTGATTAATTTTTTCTCCAGGTATTCAAACAACCCTTCACTCCCGCTTTCATGTCCCTGCCCGCTTTGCTTCCAGCCGCCAAAAGGCAGTTCCGTTCCATGGGGCGCCCACTCATTAATGCCGACCATACCAAACTCCAGACGCTCGGCAGCATGGATGGCCGTTTTCAGGTCGTTCGTGAATACATAGGCTGCCAGCCCGTACTCTGTGTTGTTAGCCTTTTCAATCCCGTCGTCCAGGTTGTCAAATGAAAACAGGGGAAGTATGGGACCGAATATTTCCTGCTTTGCCAGGGAGGATTCCTGATCCAGGTTGGTTACTACGGCCGGTTGAACAAAATAACCTTTGGGCAGTTGATCCGGAATATATCCGCCCGTTAAAATACGGGCATTTTCCTTTTTCGATTTTTCCAGTAATTCAAAAACGTTGTCCCTTTGTTTTTTGGTAATGAGCGGTCCGATCTGCACGCCCTCTTCATTCCCAAATCCCACTTTCAGTTGCGATACATATTTACTCAGCTTAGCAGCAAATTCAGAATAGATATTCTTATGCACATAGAATCGCTGCGGCGCGATACATACCTGGCCGTTATTACGGAAACGCGCAACCGAGGCTGATTTCGCGATGGCATCGGTATCCACGTCGTCAAAAATCAGGACCGGAGCATTGCCGCCCAGTTCCAGCGATAAACGGGTCTGGGTGAGCGAAGCCCCATCCATTAATATTTTTCCCACGCGGGTACTGCCGGTAAAACTTATTTTCTTCAACCTCGGATCTCTCAGCATGGCATCACCGATCGCGGGCGCGTCGCCGGTTACCAGGTTGATGACGCCTTTCGGCAGGCCGCTCTGAACCAGGGCCTGCAACAGGTGATGGGCACTTAAAGGCGTGCTTTCAGCCGGCTTGGCCACCACCGTGTTACCCGCTGCCAGTGCAGCTGCCCAGGCCCGGGCGGGGTTATAGGCCGGAAAATTCCAGGCCGTGATGACGCCGATCACACCCATGGGCTGCCAGATATAGGAACTGCGCTTATCCGGACGGTTGGTGGGAATGGTTTTTCCATAGGCCCTCTTTCCTTCTTCTGCATACCATTCAAACAGATTGGCAGCAACAGCAAATTCTCCCTTTGCTTCGGCAAAGGGTTTACCGGTTTCCAAAACCATATCGGTTGCGATGGTGCCCAGATGCTCGCGTAAATAAGCCGCTGCCTTCTTTAAGATCTCGGCGCGCGTATAAGGTGTGGTGTGCCGCCAGGTTTTAAAAGCTTCTGCAGCGGCATCGATGGCCAGCACGGCGTCTGCCAGACCGGCTTTTGCCATTTTCGAAATCAATTCCTCCGTGGACGGATTGACCAGGTCGTAGGTTGACCCGTCCCGGGCATCCACCCAACCGGCATTGATAAATAGTTTATTCATACAACCTGCTTTGTTAAAAAATCCAAACCTGCTTCAATCATGTCCAGTCCTTTTTGTAAAAGGGGTTCTTCGATAACCAGGGGGCTTAATACGCGGATGATGTTTCCCTGCAACCCCGCATTGATCAGGATGAGGCCCTGTTCCGCGCAGTAACTGATCAGTTTTTTGCAGAGGTCCGCATCCGGCTGGAAGGGATCCTGATGTTTAACGAGTTCAAAAGCCATCATGGCCCCGAGACCGCGCACGTCCCCGATGGCTGTATATTTTTTCTGCATGGACAGAAACCTCCCGCGTACGATGTTGCCCACTTTTTCTCCCAGTGCATTGATATGGATGTCTTCCATATAATCCAGCGTGGCGATGGCCGCTGCACAACAAACCGGGTTTCCCGGGTAGGTACCCCCGATGGTCGAGGGTTTACAGGCATCCATAATGGACGCTTTACCGATCACGCATCCGATCGGCATGCCACTGCCCATACTTTTCGCCCAGGTGGAAATATCCGGAACCACATCGAAATGCTGGTATGCCGCCCACTTCCCGGTTCTTCCAAAACCACTCTGTACCTCGTCCAGAATTAACAGGATACCCTGTTGATCGCAGATCTTGCGCAAACCCTGCAGGTATTTTTTTGGCACTACGTTAAATCCGCCTTCACCCTGCACCGGTTCTATAATAATGGCGGCCACCTGGCTGGCGGACACAGTCGTATGAAAAAAATGCTCCAGCTCACGGAGATGGATATCCGAAAAGGCATCGGGATCCATTCCGCTACCGTACCGGTAACTATCCGGGAAGGGAATGCGGTAAACCTCCGGTGCAAAGGGACCGCAGCCGGCCTTATATCCCACTTTGGAAGTCAGGGTCATGGCCATCAGGGTTCTTCCGTGAAAAGCGCCTCCGTAACAAATGACGGCAGACCGGCCGGTAGCCTGCCTGGCTATTTTGATGGCATTCTCCACGCTTTCTGCGCCGGAATTGGTGAGCATCACCTTTGTATGATCCCCATGCGGGAACAGGTTCACCAGTTTTTCCGCCAACTGCAGGTATCGTTCATAGGTTGCTACGTTAAAACTGCAATGGATCAGGGTTTCAGCCTGCCGTTGTATGGCTTCCACCACCGGGGGCGGACAATGGCCTGCATTCACTACCCCGATGCCGCCCGCGAAATCAATCATTTCCCGGCCGTCGGCATCAATGATGATACTACCCTTTGCACTCAGGGCGGTGGATGGATTAAAGATCCCGATGGCATTGGGAACAAATTGATTTCTCCTGGCTAAAAGCTCCCGGGATTTTTCAGCTGTTACTGTCATACTGTTTATTTTGATGCTTCTGCAGCAATGGTTTTTGCATTCACAAATTCCAAAATGCCATGGCGGCCCAGTTCTCTTCCGTATCCCGATTTTTTTATGCCTCCGAATGGCAGGCGCGGATCCGATTTAACGAGGGCATTGATAAAAACCGCTCCGGTTTCCATTTGTTTTGCCAGGGCAATGCCCTTTTCAATGTCCTTGGTCCACACACTGCCTCCCAGACCGTATCGCGAACCATTGGCCAGCCGGATGGCTTCTGCCTCATCTTTTGCAGGGATCACGGCGGCCATCGGCCCAAAAGTTTCTTCTTCAAAAGCCGGCATGCCTTCTCTTACATTCACCAGGAGGGCCGGTTTGAAATTGCAACCCTCCACCGCTCCTCCGAATTCGAGCCTGGCACCCATTTGCAAAGAATTCTTCAATTGCTTTTCCAGGGAACTCACCAGGTCCGGGCGCGCCATGGGGCCCGTGGTAATCGTTTTGTCAAAGGGATCTCCCTGTTTAAGTGTTTTGATCTGAAGCAGGAATTCATGCATGAAGCCGGGCATGGCATCCTGCAGGATAATAAAACGCTTGGCGCCGATACAGGATTGGCCGGCATTCAGCATCCGCGATTGCAGGGCAACGGAAACAGCGGACTTCATATCAGCATCCGGCAGGAGAATGAGGGCATCAGACCCGCCGAGTTCCATGACTGATTTTTTGATATAATGCCCGGCCAGGGAGGCCACCGAACTGCCGGCTCTTTCACTGCCGGTAAGGGTTACCGCCTGTACGATATCGGAAGACAAAATTTTTTCAACTGCCGGGATGTCGATTATCAGGCTGGTAAAAACGCCTTCCGGGGCGCCTGCCTCGAGGAAAATCTTTTCAAGCGCCAGCGCGCAGCCGCATACATTGGGCGCGTGTTTCAGCAAGGTCGTATTCCCCGCCATCAGGGTGGGGGCCGCATAACGGAAGACCTGCCAGAAGGGAAAATTCCAGGGCATGATGCCCAGTACGACGCCAATGGGCTGATAGGTAACAAAACTTTTCGTATAACCTGCGACCAGGCTTTCATCTTTCAAAAAACCTTCAGCATGGTCTGCATAGTATTCTGCCGTCGAGGCACATTTCTCCACTTCTGCCCCCGCTTCCCCGATGACCTTACCCATTTCGTTTGTAATCAGGGCGGCCAGCATTTCCCGGTCGCGGCGCAAAATCACCGCCACCTGTTTCAACACGGCTGCCCGCACTGAAAAATTCGTTTTTTTCCATGACCGGTATGCCGTGGAAGCCCTGCTGATGGCCAGGTCCAGGCGGGCATCATCCATCAGCGGATATTCAGCCAGTATTTCCTGTGTGTAAGGAAAAACAGATTTGAAAACAGTATTTGGCATGCAATCGTATAATTTAATTATCAATTCGCGTTCATCCGGCTGAGCATGGTTTCCACGGCAACCCGGGCCGTTTCTGCTGCCCCGTTCATATAACCCTGGTATTCCTTGCTCACATGCTCGCCTGCAAAAAAAATATTGCCTACGGGCGTGGCTTCCCAACCGGACAAAGTGGACCACTGCCCCTTTTTAAAAGCACTGTATCCGCCCTTGGAAAGCGGGAAAACTCCCCAGCACCACTTCATATTTTTACCTGTATATATTTTTTCTGCAGAGGGATATATACGATCCAGTGAAGCCGCCATCTTTTCGTTTAACAATGCCTCTTTGGCTTCGTTCATATAATCTCCAAAATCACCTCCGCCAAAAACCGTAAAACTCCCTGTACTCTCAGACTGCATCTGGCTGCTGTCCCAGCCGGCGCCCAATAGCTGATCCGTAAAGGTATATCCCTGCTGGTTTGCCTTTCGCCAGGGCTTTTGATCTACACCCAGGATGAATTTGCAACTGTTGCCATAACCAATTTCATCAATACATTTTCGCTTTCCCGGTGGCATGGGTACTTTGAACGGAATATTTCTTAAAATGCTAAAGGGGATTGTTATCAGCACATAATCAGCCACGACAGTTTTTTGATCGTTTGCCTGGCTGAAGATTAATTCATACCTGCCGGATTCAGACTGCCGTATTTCGGTAAGCCGTTGATTGAAGGTTACCTGCGCTTTTAATTTTTCATATAAACGGTCGGTCAGTTGCTGGCTGCCCCCTTTGATTTTATATACTTCATGTTCCGGACCAAATAACTGGTAATCCTTATTGATATCCATAGGTGGCACAAACATGATCAGAAAATTGACGGCAGACTGATCCTTCGCTTCGGTTCCGTATTCCCGGGTTAAGACCACATTGATAAAATCAAATAACCAGCCCTGAATACCCAGTGCTTCCAGGTATTGGGTAATGGACTGTTCATCCAAATGACGAAATGAGGCGGCCGTGGTATGATCAATCAGCGGCGGCAGGGAAAGAACGTCTTTCATGATTTGTTTTGCAAAAGGCGTAATTTCCCTGCGCAATTCCGCCTGGCCCAGGTGCTGTCCTCCAAAATAATAGGTCTTCGGTGAAAGCCGGTCCTGCCGCAAATCATACAAAGACAGATTCAATTCTTTTGCCAGTTTCAGCAGGTCGTCATGGGTTGTGTCTACAAATTCTCCGCCCATATCGGTGGTAATGCCTTCTCCAAACTGATCCTGCATCGTGAACATCCTGCCACCGGCACGGGAAGACGCCTCAAATATCCTGGTTTTGATTCCTTTTTTACTGAACTGATAGGCTGCATTTAATCCGGCCATACCGGCTCCCACAATGACAATTTCCGGAATGTCTTTCTTCTTTAATAAACAGGCAGGCAACAGGGCCATGGAACCGGCAGCCAGGCTCATATCCCGGATAAACCGGCGCCGGGTATTTTTCCAGGCAGTAATCGTTTTCTCCAATTCCGGATCACCGGATACGGCATCCGAAAAAGCGGCTTTAAAAAAATTCGTTAATGGATTTCTGGCCATAAAAATCAGTACCCCGGATTTTGTACTACCACACCATTCGTAGCGGAAATTTCCCTTTGGGGAATGGGCATGATGGGCTGGACGCCCGTTCCCAGCACGGTATCCACATTACCCGTTCTGGCAAGGTCATATAATCGGCTTCCTTCAAAGTTCAATTCAGCCCGCCGTTCGTCCAGGATGGCATTGAGATAACTGGTATTGTCCGGCACATCGGCTGGCAGCAGGGCCGTCATGCCCCTGGCTGTGCGAATGGTATTCAGGTCAGCCAGTCCCAGCGACCTGCCCGCCGCTTCCGCGCGTATCAGGTACATTTCAGCCAGCCGGAGAATAAAGCCGGAATTATCCTTAGTCGTTTCTCCCCGGTATTTCTGGGTGCGCCCGTCCGGCTCAATGCTCGGATCTTCGTTCACCGTATCCACCAGGACACCGCGGGTATCAGACGGCCTGGACAGGAAAAAGTCGTTCAGGTTTTGTGAAGCCAGGAAATTAACGTCCGACCGCAGGGCATCGACGCGGGAATAGGTAAGAACATTATATGCGCTCTGGTTCTGCAGGTCAAATTTCAATTCAAAAATACTTTCCGGAGTCAGGCGGTCGGTATAAATTTTGGTTACTTCCCCGGGCGGGAATAATGAAAAGTTATTATCGCCAATCACCAGCCCGGCTGCTGTGATGGCTGTCGGATAATCCTTATAATACAGGGAAACCCTTGCCAGCAAGGCATTTGCCGCTGCGATGGAAACATACTGGTTGCCGTTATAGGTATTAAGGGAGCTGATCGCCAGGTTCAGGTCGGCAAATATCTGTTTGTAGGTTTCATCCACGGTACTCCGGGGAATACTGGCCTTGACGCTATCGGTATTCGTTACCAGGGAAATCCCGTAAATGGAGGTTTTATCCCAGTGCTGCCCGTATAAACGGAGCAGGTCAAATTCACCCAGGGCCCGCACAAATAAAGCTTCCCCGAGGATATTGGATTTTTGGTCAGGCGGTACGCCAGGCACTTTATCTATATTATTGATGATCTTATTGGCCGTGTAGATGGTATTGTAAATGGCCAGGTAGATATTCTGCACATAGAGATTGGAGGTTTGCACCGTACGTGACGCGATATCATTGAGATCAATCACATCATATCCACCCGTTGTACCGTTGTCGGTATAACATTCAGAGATCAGGGGAAAAGAACCTCCATAATAATTCTTATCCTGCAGGGTGCTGTACATGCCGATCCGCGCATTGAGCAATCCGTTATAGCTGGTGAAAACAGTGGCATCCTCTACCGCATTCGGCGAATTCACGTCCAGAATTTTTTTACAGGAAGTAAAAGAAATCAGGACCAGACAGGCTATTGATATATAAAAACGCATAATCATTTTTTTTAAAAATTAAAGTTTACACCAAAAGTGAATGTCCGGGCCTGCGGATAGGCGGCATAATCCACGCCGGCCGTTTCCGGGCTGTTTCCGCCGTTGGAACTCACTTCCGGATCAAAACCATAATAATTAGTGAACACCCAGAGATTTTGTACCTGAGCATACAGTCGCAAAGACCTGTAAATATTCGTGTGTTTCGGTCTGATGGTATATCCCAGGTTCACATTCCGGATTCGGAAAAAAGAAGCGTCTTCAATGAACTGGGATGAATTCTGTACATAATTCGGAAAGATCAGGGAGGCCCGGGGAATGCTGGTGATATCGCCCGGTTTCTCCCATCTTTTATTTACGATGGTTGCGTTGTTGGCATATACCTGGTATAAAACATTATTGGCATCCCAGCCGCCATCGCTCCAGCCAAGGGTCTGGTAGGTGGTGCGGATCAGGTTGTACACTTTATTACCCACACTGAACTGGGTGGAGATATTCAGGTCCCAGTTTTGATATTTGAAATCATTGGTAATGCCACCAAAATAATCGGGCCTTGCCTTTCCAAGCACCTGTTCGTTGGGAGAATAGTTGGGATTACCTGTTTGCGGGTCCACGCCCAGGTACTTATAACCCCAGAACGTGCCCTCCGACTGCCCGACCTGTAAAATGTGCGTCGGAAATAAATCGGTATACGCACTCAGCAATTCATTATTCGAATAAAGGGATAAAATTTTATCCTGAATGTAACTGATATTGAAACCGATCGACCAGGTAAATTTTTCGTTCCGGACCGGATACGCCATCAGGGAAAATTCAAGTCCCGTGTTCTGAATATCCCCCGCATTGGTAGTAAAGGAAGGAAACCCGGAAGTAGAGGGAAGAACAGCCTGGGCCAGCAGTTTGGTGCGGTTGCCCTTGAACCAGTCAACGGATCCACTCACTCTTCCGTTCCACATTTCGAAATCCAGTCCGAGGTTCACCATTTTATTTCTCTGCCAGGTCAGGTCGGTATTCCCGATATTGTTTGGGCGAAGTCCGGCATTGCCGTCGTACCGGGCAGGTGACCAATACGTCTGGTATTGAAAATCCCCGATTTCCTGGTCGCCGGTCAGTCCGTAGCTTCCCCTGATTTTCAGGTTGGTCAGCCATTTTGAATCCGAGAGGAATGCTTCTTTCGTCAGCACCCATCCCGCAGAAAAGGACGGAAATGCACCCCAGCGCACATTGGGTGCAAAGCGCGAAGAACCATCATAACGCAAACTGGCGGAGAGCAGGTATTTTTCACTATAATCATAATTCACCCGACCGATAAAAGAAACCAGTCCCCATCCAAAATCCTGCGCGGTGGCTGATGTGATGGTGGAAGCGCTGGAAATATTCTGCAGGCCGCTGCCTTCCGGAAAACCCTGGGCCCGGGTTGTTGCTCTTGAATAATCGGATGACTGCATCGAGAAACCGGCCAATCCGTTTATATGGCTTTTGCCAAATGTATTCTCGTAAGTGAAATTGTTTTCGTTCAGCCAGGTCAGGTTATTATATAAACCGTTAATGGCCTTGCCGCCGACCGAAGATCCGTCGGAAGTGATCGGATCAAAAAACTGGTTATCCGTTAAATTGGTATAATCGATGTTGAAGGAAGTCCGGAACCGGAGTGGTTTGAGGATTTGTGCTTCTGCGAATACCGTTCCGATAAAACGGTAATTGGTTGTATATGCTTTTACTTCTTTCGCTGATTTAACCGGATTATCGCTTAACCAGCTGGCCTGGTATTGGGTATAATCAGAATAGGATCCGTCGGGATTGTATACAGGCATCAGCGGGGAAGCACCCAATGCGTTTGTAACAACGCCCGTATAGGTATCATCATTAAAAGTTCTCCGGTTACGCCCGTAGGTGAATGCGAGGTTGGTCCCGATCGTTACGCGATCGTTTACCTTATTATCCAGGTTCATCCGGAACGAAGCGCGTTTGTAATAGTTATCGATTACGATCCCCTGCTGGTCAAAATAATTACCGGCAATGAAAAATTTTGTCTTGTCGTTCCCGCCCCGGGCAGAGAGCTGCCAGTTTGAAATGGGGGCCGTTCTGAAAATCTGATTTTCCCAGTTTGTATTTACGCCGGTACTCCATGAAGCAGGTAATGGATTCGTAAGCACAGCCGGATCAAAGCCCGGATAGGCATTTAAAAACGGGGTTGGATCCTGCTGGTAAGCGATGAGGTCCTGTTTCCTGGCATCTTCTTCCAGGGCAACAAATCCTTTGCTATCGAGAAAGGGTATTTTGCGGGGGATATCCTGAACACCGGCAAAACTGTTGAAACTGAATTCCGTTTTCCCCGCGCGGCCTCTTTTTGTTGTAATCAATACAACTCCGTTGGCCGCCCTGGATCCATAGATGGAAGCAGAAGAAGCATCTTTCAGTACTTCAATGGATTCTATATCGTCCGGATTGATATCACTGATGGAACTGATGTCCTGCCCCTTGCCCTGCTCTTCCCCGTTGGTATTATAAGAGGTGGACAAAGAAGAATTGCTTTCACTCAGCATGGGCACGCCGTCTACCACATACAACGGGTTGCTGGCTCCGCGGACGCTGACCAGCAAACCCGCGCCTGGTGTGCCGGATGGGGTGGTTACCAGGATGCCGGCCAGTTTACCCTGTATGCTCTGGGCCACATTTGAAACGGGCTGATCTTTGAATTCCCGGTTGGTAATGGAAGAAATCGCGCCCGTAATATCACTCTTCCGCTGCTTGAGATAACCGGTCAGGATCACATCGTGCAACATACTTACGGACTCTTCCATCCGGAGATCCAGGTTTTCCGGACCTGTAAACTGAACCTGTCTTTCCTGGAAGCCTACCATGGTAATTACCAGGACTCCGCTGGGTTGGGGGGAATTTATTTTAAATACCCCGTTTGAATCCGTAGCAGCAATGATATGGGGTTTCCCCCGGAGTTCCACGGATACTCCGCTTAGCGGTAAACTGTCTTTTCCGATAATCCTTCCTGTAATCAGAGTCTCTTTCTGCTGACTAAATGTGCTGACCGACATAAAGAGGAAAAAAATAATTGCCGTTAGCCTGGAAAGCTTTTTACGGTTCATAAGCAGTGATTTCTGGTTTTAAATGCTGTTTTAAAAAGCAACGGGCACCCACGTTCAGATGATGAATGTCATTAAGTCAAATGGTAAAAAACCTAAGTCAAATTATTTTTTTTGATAATAATTTATGGGTGAAAATCATTAGTTTGCACTTGGTCAAATGCAGGGAGATTTATTGGTCAGAAAATGACCTGTTGTCAAACAGTTAAATTTGATCCTGTTTTAAAACATAATTTTTAAATGTAATATAATTTATAATAAAAAAAACATAAGAAACAGATTCATAATTCACTTTAAACAGACAAAGTGAATCATTTCTTATTCTAATTTCCTGGAGTATAAAAAAAAATTAATATAAGCATTTTATTTAATACATTTTGCAGTTATCCAATAAATTAAAAAAAAGTGTGGAGGCCCATCCCGATATTGTGATGGCCTTAAAAAATAATAACCGGGAAATCAACTGGAGCCGGTTTACCCGTACCCAGTTCAACCTGGCCGCCCGGATCATCAACAAGAAAATTACCCGGGAAGTATTACGCAACCCCGACCTGGTAGAAATGAACCTGATTACGGGAAAACAACACCTGGAAAAACAGTTATTCACCCTGAAATGTCAGACGGTTTTTGAATTCATCCGCTACCTGGGCAACCTGGGAGAGTACCGGATTTATAACTGGATCAGCGGAAAAACCCTGCAGAGTTACTGGAAAGAAGGCGAGGCCAAGTATATCAAAATAAATGCCCTGCTGGTATTTCTCGAAATCCCTTTTGCCGACTGGAGCGCCTGGCAAAAAGAAAGCATCCGGGGAGCGGAACCTTATGCGGCCAGTCTTTCCAGGAGCCATTTTTCTGGTAACGGTTATGGTAAGTCTTCCCTGTCGCTGATCAAAAGCTATTACCTGGGAAATTATTTTCTCTATTACCAGAAAACAGACGGCAGTAAAAATATTATCAAGACCCCCTTTATACTCAAGGAACATGAAAGCGGACAGATCATTGTAAAATCTGTTTCTGAAGGTCACCGCTATATGGGCAAAGTGATGGGCATCCGGGATGGATGCCTGTATATCAACTGCCAGAACCTCGACTTTGAAGAGATGGA
>DHWT01000243.1 GCA_002413325.1 Chitinophagaceae bacterium UBA5175
TGGATATCCAGGGTTGAATTACCCAGGAAGATCCCGGTCAGACCGCCTGAAATAAACAGGCTCACAAATCCGATCGCAAAGAGCATGGCCGGTGTGAACCGGATATTACCACGCCACAGCGTGGTAAGCCAGTTAAACACTTTGATGGCGGAAGGCACGGCGATCAGCAGTGTCAGTAATACGAATACAGAACCGAGAAATGGATTCAGTCCCGTAACAAACATATGATGCGCCCATACCAGGAAGGCCAGGACGGTAATCGCAAAAAGCGAACCGATCATCGCCATATATCCGAATATCGGCTTGCGTGAATTGACGGCCATGACTTCAGAAACCAGTCCCATGGCAGGCAGGATGATGATATACACTTCCGGATGCCCCAGGAACCAGAATAAATGCTGGTAAAGGATCGGGCTGCCTCCCTCGTTGGGAAGTGCCTTCTGGGTGGAAGTAATAAAAATATCAGAAAGATAAAAACTGGTGCCGGCATGCCGGTCGAACAGCAATAATATAAATCCTGAAAGAAGTACCGGGAAAGAAAGCACACCCAATACGGCGGTAAAGAAAAGGGCCCAGATGGTCAGGGGCAAACGCGTCATGCTCATGCCCTTCGTACGCATATTGAGGATGGTCGTGATATAATTCAATCCTCCCAGTAAGGAAGAGACAACGAACAGCGCCATCGCAGTGATCCAGAAGTCCATACCTGCCTTGGATCCCAGGTTCGCATCCCCCAGGGCACTCAATGGCGGATACACGGTCCATCCACCACTCGCAGGGCCGGTTTCAATAAATAAGGAGGTAACCATCACCACGCTGGCCAGCCAGAAGAACCAGTAAGAAAGCATATTGAGAAAGGGCGAAGCCATATCCCGGGCACCGATCTGCAGGGGTATCAGGAAGTTTGCAAAAGTTCCGCTCAGGCCGCCTGTCAGTACAAAGAACACGAGTACGGTTCCATGCATGGTAACCAGGGCATAATATGCTTCGGGCAGAATTTTACCACCCTTGGCCCATTTACCCAGTATATCTTCCAGCCAGGGGAAAGTCGAATCCGGATAACCCAGCTGGAGCCGGAACAGCACGGACATCAGGCCGCCGAGAATCGCCCAGATCATGCCGGTGATCAGGAATTGTTTACAGATCATTTTATGATCCTGGCTGAAAACATATTTCGTTATAAAGGTCTCTTTATGATGGCCATCATGACCCGCGCCGTGCGAATCGTGAGAAACGATTACCTCACCGTGTCCGTGTATCGTCAAATCAGTACTCATCAGTAAAAATTTAATGCTTTTAGTTTAATCCTTTACTTAGTTGATGCCATGAGCTTTGAAGGGAGGTCCGCCTTCACCGCAGCCGTCTTAGCCGAGTCCGCTGTTGCAGGCATTTTATCCTTCATCACCTGGGCATAATTGGGAACCTGTTTTGCGCGCCATAATACAAATTCTTCGGGCGTGACCACCTGAATGACTCCCTTCATGGAAAAATGGCCCTTCCCGCACATCTGGTCGCAGGAGATCTCATATTCAAAATCGGGATTGTTGGTCATTTTTTTCATTTCCTGGGTCGTGTACTTGGGCGTGAACCACATGGTGGTGGGTGTTCCGGGAACCGCATCCATTTTCATCCTGAAAGCAGCCAGACCCACGTCATGGATCACGTCGCGGGAATTGATGATCAGTTTTACGGGCTGGTTCACGATGAGATACATCGTGTTGGAAACTACCAGGTCATCATGCGATTTCGGATCATCCCATAAAAGTCCCAGGGAATTATTTTCAGCATCGCTGATATTCCGGTAGTATTTTTTGCCGAACACCTCGTCCTTGCCGGGATAGCGGAAAATCCAGTTGAACTGTTTGCCGGTCACTTCCACCTGCATGGCGTTTTTAGGCGCTTCGCCGGTGATCTGGAACCAGTACATCAAACCAAATCCCACCAGCACGGTCAGTGCAATGGCCGGCACTACGGTCCAGATCATTTCCAGCTTGTTATTATGCGGGAAATAAAATGATTTTCTCTTTTCTGAATACTGGTATTTGAATGAAAACCAGAATAAAAGGATCTGGGTGATGAAGAAAACGATACCGGTAATGGCAATCGTGATATACAACATCTGGTCGATCTTTTCCCCATGATCCGAAGCGGCTTTCCCCAGGATCTTCCCTTTGAACAATTCATTACACCAGAACACACCAATGAGACCCAGCACCAGAAAAACAATCATCAGAAATCCGTTGATCCGGTTATTCTGTTCGTTATTTTTCTTTTCGCCTTTCAGAATGCCTACATACTCACTGGCCTTTGCAATCTGAAATGTGATCACAAATCCCAACAATAAAATCGCAAACAGAAAAATGGTTGACATGATGCTTAAAAAAATTTAATCGTTTTAAATCTTACCGGACAACAGGAACGACTAAGTATAGTGAATAATACTTTCTTTAAAGAACGGATGATTTTTCGCCTCCAGCGGAAACTTTGCCAGTACATTGCCGGTCTGGTAAATAATCAGCCCCACGAATCCTGCAGCAATCCCGAAGTCAAAGAGGTTCATGGGCACATGATCCGGAACCAGGCTTCCGAAAACCATCTGGTAAAAATCCAGCCAATGACCAAAGAGCAAAGCTACAGACATAATGGTTAATGTAGCATAGTTCCGTTTTGAACTTCTGCGCATATAAATTAACAGCGGTGCCAGGAAATTTATGATGAGATTCAGGTAGAATACGCCGGTATAGGCTCCTTCAAACCGGGGTCTGAAATAGGTGGTTTCTTCCGGGATATTCGCATACCAGATCAGCATGAACTGGGAAAACCAGAGATAAGTCCAGAATATAGAGAACGCAAACTGGAATTTACCCAGGTCGTGGAGATGTTCCCTGTTTACGTATTCCAGGTAGCCCTTGTTTTTCAAATAGATGACAAACACGGTGATCAGGGCGATACCGGCCACGAATGTGCTGGCAAAGGTATACCAGCTGTACATCGTGCTGAACCAGTGTGCGCTGATACTCATCAGCCAGAGCCAGGGCACGGTGGAGGCCACGGTCAGGGCGAACCAGACAATATAGAGTGAAGCCCAGACGGTATTTTTAAAAATATATTTCTTTCCTTCTTCCACGGTCAGTGGATGGTTATCCAGCTCCCGGCTGAGGCTGCGCATTTTCATGCCAAGCACCGTCCACAGTCCGATGGTTAGGGTGGTCCAGATAATAAAGAAGGTCGGGTTCAGGAATCCCTTCTTGCCATTCAGGATGGGATCTTTTGCAACCATTTCCTTATCCAGCCACTCATAAATAAAATGTTTATGCCCGGCCACCAGGCTGACCAGGATCACAAAAGTGATTCCGCCGATCACGGGCACAGAGGCTGAAATGGCTTCAGTCACCCGGCGGAAAGCCATCTGGAAACCTCCCATGGCCAGGGTAACGGCACAAAAAAAGAACATGGCGGCGTTGACGACCAGCAAAAAATAAACGCTGTTCTGTAAGAGGGCTGCCCAGAAACGGATCTGGTGTGCTTCATCGCCGGTGCCATACACAAAGTATCCGATGATCAGGGAGAGAATCCCCGCGACCATCAACCCCAATGACCACATCCTGAAACCGGAAGGTATTTCAAAACGTTCTTTAATTGACATTCGTGATAATTTTTAAACTGCTCTGCTTATTTTTTACTGCCTGTTGAATCCGTTGCCGCTTCGGGTGCCGGTTTGGATGCTGCCTGTTTCGATTTGATATAGGCAATTACCATCCACCGCTGCCGGGTGTCGAGCTGGGAAGCATAACTTCCCATTTTATTTTTACCGTAGGTTACCGAGTAATACATCTGTCCTTCGGGCATCGCTTCATATTTTGCGTCTCCCACCAGGGTGGCCGGTTTGGCAGGATAGGGACCGTCGCCGCCTTTATAGAGTGGGCCGTTGCCGTCCAGTTTGGGGCCATGACAAATGGCACAGTTCACCAGGAACAAACGTTCTGCCTCCACCATCGTGGCGGCATCCAGATTCGTCAGCGGATTCTTAACCTGCCTGGATGCGTAATAATTGGCGGTATCCCCTTCCGGATCTTTTGGAATATCGAAAGGGAACAGGGCGCCCCGTTTCATGGTTCCGGGAACCGGAACATTACTGTAATGAATGCCCTTTTTCAACAATGCTTCTTTTTGTTCGGGTGTAACCGAATACGTTTCATAAGCGCGGCTGTACGCCATATCCGGCATATAGACCTTTCCCGGATCGCGCCGCACCTCACTGCTGCAGGATGCCAGCACCAGCCCGGATAAACATAAAGGAAACCATTTTTTTAGGATCTGCATTGCAACATTCATTTCGTTATGCCAGAATAGTTTTTGTTTTATCTACAGGTGGCAGGTTCTTGCTGTAGGTTCCCAGCCACCATCCGGTCTCTGCATCCTGTGTATGCACATCGGAGGCGCCCGCTGATTTTAAAAAAGCCTGCAACTCCGCCTCGTTGGTTTTGGCCGTACATTCAACCACCATCACAAACAGATCGTCTGTTGAACGCAGGCTGAAATGATGTTTCCGCACAAAGGGCGCCATCTGGCAGAGATAGCAGAAGGTAAGCACCATACCCACGGATGCGAAAAGTACCGTCAGCTCAAAAGTGATCGGTATCCAGGCCGGTAAAGCAAAATGCGGTTTGCCGCCAAAGTTGAGCGGCCAGTCGTAAACCAGTGCATAGCTCATTCCGCTCAGTGCCGTGGCTGTCCCGGTAATACCGTAAATAAATCCGGCTGTATGGAGGCTGGTCTCTCTTAATCCCATGGCATGATCCAGACCATGGATCGGCATGGGTGTATATACATCATGTATTTTGTAACCCGCCATGCGGACTTTTTTAACGGCGGGAAACAGGACCGCTTCATCATCAAAACTTCCAACAACAAATCTTTTAATAGCCATAGTATCGCTTTAGAAGATATTTAATGGGCATGTTCATATTCATGGGCAAATGCTTCGATCGATTCACTTTCCTCAGGTCCCATCTTCACTTTATAGTTTGCACCGGACTTCTTCAGAATATGTTTGATTTCCGCCACGGCGATGACCGGGAAGAATTTCGAGAACAGGAAATAGCAGGTGAAAAACAGACCGAAGGTTCCGAGATAAAAACCAATCTCCCAGATGGTCGGTGTATAATACGTGCTCCAGCCACTGGGAATATATTCGCGGTAAAGAGAAGTCACGATGATCACAAATCGCTCGAACCACATCCCGATATTCACGATCACCGACATGAAGAAGGTGACGACCAGGTTCCTGCGCATTTTCCGGAACCAGAAGATCTGTGGCGAGAGTACGTTACAACCCATCATGATATAATAGGACCAGCCAAGGGGTGAAAATAAATTCGCCCGGTTCTGAAAGAAGGCAAATTGTTCGTAAGGGTTCTGACCGTACCATGCGATGAACAGTTCGGTCAGGTAGGCAACGCCGACAATGGAACCTGTGAGTACAATGATTTTATTCATCACATCGATATGCTCGATGGTGATATATTCTTCCAGCTTCAACACCTTCCGTGTTACAATCAGCAGCGACTGTACCATCGCGAATCCGGAGAATACCGCACCCGCAACGAAGTAGGGCGGGAAGATGGTGG
>DHWT01000310.1:0-3075 GCA_002413325.1 Chitinophagaceae bacterium UBA5175
ACCATTTTGCGCTTGTCCTTCAAACTGACCTTCCAGGCAAGCGCCGGAGCCAGCATCCAGGAAACCAGGAAAGGCAGGCTGATCCCCATTCCTTCCGCCTGTTCGAAGCGCATCCATAAGAAAACACCCAGGGCCAGCAACACCGGAAACCACATAGAAATATAAGTCCTGAATAAATTCCTTTTTGAATGGTTCATGGTATGGTGGGAAGGATTCCATTGCAACTGATGCCGGTGACTTATCAGTAACCGCCAGTTGGTCTGCCATATCGCACTCGCACATACAATCGCTTCATAAGGAAGTGTGAACAACAGAAACAACTGGTAGGCAAAATGCTGAACCTTGAAACTGAAACTCATCAGGACATGCGGCAGCATATGCACGTCAGCAGGTTTTTGCCAGATCTCCCAGAAAAAGGTGAGCAGGGAATTCAACATCAGTATGAAAAGCACGGACAAGGTCCAGAAAAGGGGTGAATGGGAATAAACCCAACCAAACAGCAGCATGCCCAGCAAGGCAACAGGCACCATACTCCGGCGCAGGTTATCGAATATTTTCCATCTGGATAACGGGGAAACCGGGTTTTTCAGGATCCTGCCGGAAGGACCCGGAATCCAGGGAAGCAGCCAGGAAGCGATTTGCCAGTCGCCCCGGATCCAGCGGTGGCGGCGCTTCATATCCACATCATACCTGGAGGGATAAGCTTCGTATAACTGAACATCGCTCAATAACCCGCAGCGGGCATAACTGCCTTCCAGCAAATCATGGCTCAGGATCCGGTTTTCAGGAAACCGGCCGCCCAGGGACTTTTCAAAAGCGTCCACATCGTAAATACCCTTGCCGATAAAAGATCCTTCTCCGAAAATATCCTGGTATACATCTGAAATCGCACGAGTGTACGGATCAATGCCCGGTTCATTTCCATGCATGCGGGAAAACAGGGTGCTTTCACTCGACGGCAGGCTCACGGCTACCCTTGGCTGAAGAATTCCATATCCTTCGGTAACCCGTTGTTTCTTTTCATTGAAATGAGGATGGTTCATCGGATGCGCCATCGTACCTGTAATCTTCCAGGCTGCATCCCGGGGCAGTTGCGTGTCCGTGTCGAGGGTAATCACATATTTTACCTGTTCATAGATCGTCGAATCACCTACAACCACAGAGAAATTTTCTTTTCCTTTTCCCCGAAGAAGGGCATTCATTTCTGACAGTTTTCCCCTTTTTCGTTCATATCCCATCCAGACTTTTTCTTTCGCATTATATTTCCTGGGGCGGTGAAAAAGAAAAAATATTTCATTTTGATCGTTCCCGTATTTCCTATTCAGATCCTCAATCAGCATCCTGGCCGAACGAAGCAGTTCCTCTTCCCCGGGTAATATTTCCGTTTTTGCATCTTTGAAATCGGTCAGCAGGGCAAAATGTATATGGGTACCCCGGTTGGCCAGGAAACGCACTTCCAGGTTTTCAACCAGGTCTTCGAGTTCATGTACATCATTAAACAGGGACGGGATCACAACCAACGTCCGGTATTTTACAGGAATCCCTTCCTCAAAATCCATCCTCGGAAGAATCTTCGGACGAATCATCAGGGTACTGATCCAATTGATGAGTGTGATGGAAAACTGGCTGCATCCAATCAGACAAAAGAAGGCGGCCACTGACAACATATACGGATTTCTGAATCCGTCTTCCCATGCACGGAGAATCAACGCCCCGGTCATAACCGCAGCCAGGACTCCGGAAGTACCCGCATAAATCAATAAAGGAATCTTCTGAAAAATATGTATTAGCCGCTCTCCAAATGAAAACCGGGCGCCGGCATCCTTCGCCAGTTGGTTAGTTCCTTTACCAACCAGGTAAAAACCCAGGTGACCGGGGCGGGGCAGATCCGGCTGGTTTTGAAGCCCCTCATTGGCCCGGTTCAAAGCCATTTGCGCAACCGATGATTCAGACCGTTTGCCGGCTTTTGCAATCCGTTCCACGCTGTGCCGGTATTCATCCCTTGTATGAAAATCCATCCGGGGATAAATGCCCGAATTTTCAGATCCGAGTATCTTTTCAACAACACTATTATTTTCTACAAATTCCTGCCAGTTATTACTGCTTAAAAAACGCAGGCTTCCGATACTGTTACTGATAGATACCTGGTCTGCCGCCTGTTTCTGGTTTTCAATATGAACCAGTTCATCACTGGTCATCCCTTTTTCTGAAAGCCGTTGTTCAATCCAGCTGATGGGCAGGGAGAAGGCAGACCCTTTACCAACCAGCCTGCGTGTGAGTTCGGCAACAAATGAACTTTCAAGCGGCGGTCCATAACGGGCCATGTCGGCAATAACCAGTATCAGGCTTTTCGGATCTTTTTCGGCTGTTTCCGTCATCTGATCTGCCCAGTAATCTGCAATGTTTTTATTGATCCGGTTCTTCGCAATCAGAGCAGCCAGCCTGCGCAGGTTTTCTATCAGCGCCAGCCGGAGCATGATGGGAATGGCCCACAGTTCTCCCAGTTTTAATTCAGAAACCTCCTGGTAAGCAGCGGTAAAACTATTCAGACTTTTTAAATCCACACGTCCATCACTATGCGCAATCAGTTCAACGGCCAGGTCGTACACCCGGGGCAGTCCGGCAGAAGGACCCCTGGCCAGCTGGGGCAGACCCTTACTGTATCCTTTGGGCAAATGTTTTTTCCCCGTATAAATCTGTTCTTCTATCAGATAGAAATTATCCAGCAGCCATTCTCCTGCAGGTGTAATACGCTTATTTTCCTTTGCAGATGCCGTAAGCAGGTTATGGACTTCAAGCAGGATTTCTTCATTCTCTGCCAGCCTTTTCAGTAATTGTTCAGGTGGTTTTTCATTCGTTAACGGATGATTGGCAGCCAGCGTGCGTGCATAACTCTCCAGTTGTTCCAGGCTGAAAAGCTCGGAACGTATGGGGGCCTTTTCATTGTCATATTTATGAATGAGATTATCTCCCAGGAATGAAATACGCAACTGGGATATGAATTCCTGAAGCGGGTTAATATTGACTTTCAAGTTTAAACAGGTTGGGTTTTAAATAAATGGATACCCGTTTCAT
>DHWT01000310.1:3433-10961 GCA_002413325.1 Chitinophagaceae bacterium UBA5175
CCTGAAGGTAGGCTGTTATTCCCGGAGACGGTTTTTTGATCAGTTAAAAAGGGTAACCGATTGCAAAATTCAGCACCGTATTTTTTGAATCAAAAACCCATCGTTCACCGGGTGCCAGCCAGGGCTCCCGAACCGGTATTCCCAGGTCGAGACGCAGGAGCAGAATGGAGATATCGAGCCGGAGCCCCGTTCCAATGCCTACAGCAATCTGGCTTGGCCAGTCTTTCGAGAACTGGGAACCTACCCGGGAGCTGTCGTATTTAAGTGTCCATGTATTGCCCGCATCTGCAAAAAATGCCCATCGCACAATAGAAAATAATTTAAACCGGAATTCGGTATTGAATACCATCTTGATATCCCCCGGCTGATCCGGAATATAAGCCGTATCCTGGTTCCCGGCATAATAAGCGCCGGGCCCTAATGACCTGGACCGGAAAGCCCGGATATCATTGGCGCCGCCGGCAAAAAATTCTTTTATAAACGGCATGGTTGTGCTGTTCCCGTAGGCATAGCCCATGCCGCCGGTTATCCGGCTCGCCAGGACCGTGGTTTGCGAAAAACTCAGGTAATGTCTGAAATCAATTTCTCCCCGTACATATTGCGCATACGGGACATCGAATATTTTTTTTTCAATTCCCGAATTCACATTCGCGCCGCTCGCAATGCCCAGGATATTGGCCGACAAATCAATATTCGCGTTGAAGTAAAAATTATTTTTATTCCGGTTCGGCCGCAGTAATGTATTTATATTAAAATTATAGGTGGGACCGATAATGAATGTCTTTTGCAGGCTGCGCGCCAGAACGACATTTGTATCCAGTTGCAATTGAAATAAGGAATCAATATGAGTGGGGTTCACCAGGTTGACACGGATAATTTCCAGGGTATGCTCTTTTATAATGCTTTGCTTCCATAAGTAGGCAAACCCTGCCTTGAAAGAATTCAAAGTATATTCAGCCGACTGATTGTAATATTCATATCCGGCATTGAATCTTGTTTTTGGAATAAACCCGCTGTTTTCCTGAAACTTGAAGGGTCCGATGATGCGCGGTACAAATAAGCTGACATCCACGCCCAGCTTGGATGTATTGGTGTAATTTCCCTGTCCGAGGTTCTGTCTTAAAAACCCCAGGTACGCCGTTGCGGTCAGCAATTCCGCCCCGCGGAAGGTATTCCTGTTCCGCCAGTTCACGGAGAGCTGGCCTCCGTTTCCATCATTAGACTGGGTTAAAGCAGATATTTCAAACCGGATGGATTTTTTTTCCGTAGGGGTCAGGTAATAATAAGCGTTTAATTTCTTCTCCGCCGTATCTTTTTCATCAAAACGGATTTTGACAAATTTAAATACACCGAGACTGACCAACCGGTTCAGTGAAAGATCCTGTGCCCTCCGGTTATACAAATCACCTGATTTAAAAACCAACGCCCTGCTAAATAAGGACGGCTTGAACTTTTTATTCTGATCGATAATCGTATATCCATCGTATTTAGGCAGGCCAGACACTTGGATACTGGTATCCACATGCACATTATAATCTGCGAAAACAACCACATCATTGATCCGGTATGCCTGCAACGCCAGCGTCGGCGTGGAATTTTTGATGACCAGGTTCATATCGACCTGGTGGTCTCCTATGGTGGAATCCGCACGCACCAACAGGTTATCCTGGCTGAAGTAATAATAACCCTTTTGTTTGAGCCGGGTATCAATCCGGGATCTTTCATTTTTTATAACATCCAGATCATAAGGCTCACCTGTTTTCAGCAGCGACCGGGGGGCCATCCGGGCGATCTCCAGGCTCAATGAATCCGGACCGGAGGGATAGATCACATTCCGGATTAAGTATTGCTTACCTAATTCGGCTGTATAAACAGCAGTGAGTTTCTTTCCTTTATATACCGTATCCAGTAACACGCTGTCTTTAAAATAACCCCTGTTTTCGAGACGGTTTTGCAGAACGGCGCGATTTTTTTCAAATGCACTGTAAGACGCCAGCACAGGTGGTTCACCCATTTTATTTCGAATAAAATACCGGAGCCCCTTCCCGGTTGGCGTACCGGCCAGGTTGTATAATAACAGCTTAAACCGGATACCCAGGAAACTGCCGTTCGGTTTTGGCCGTAGCAGGCTTTTCAATTCCCTTCTTAATGCCTTCGACCCGGACGATGACATGGCGGAGTCGGGTTTGATAATCACTTTTGCTCCGTCATAGAGATATTGTCCTTCCTCCAGGCTTTTCGTTTCACTGCAGGAGTAAAACAAAACCGGCAACGCGATAAAACAAAGTATTCTGATGATGGATCCATTCATTTTGCCTGCGGATTATTTACCGGTTTTTCCCGAGGACGCGGTTTCGAAATAACCGGTTCTTCTTTTTTATTTTCAAATAACTCGCGGAATTTATTAAAGTCAAAAGTGATGATAAAACTCAGCCCGGTTTCTATCACCTGCCCCTGCACAATGGTTTCGTACTGATCTTTCCGGAAAACCCGCAGCATGTAACGACCATCCTTGCTCAGCCGGTAATCAACACTTATATCGCCGGCAATATTCGTTGTATTCTGACCGGGATTGGTTTGTTCCAGTTGAAAACCACTGCCCACACTAACGCGAACCCGTTCGTTAAAAAGGTTTTTAGATACTTTCACGTTCAGTTCAGTCTGATTCAGTGCAGTGCCTGTGGTATAATCCTGGTATGCATTCATGTCAACATTTATATCCACTCCTTTCACCAGGGAACCGGCCAGCTGATTCAGCTGGTCACCCAGAATTCTGCTGGCGCTCTGACGGGCAAGTGTACCCGCATCCACCGCAGCGGAGGCGGATTGAAAAGGATTTTCCATTACAAAACGACCCAGGAGCAATAACGCAAATACCTGTTTATTTAATTCCGCCTCATCCGAACGCATCTGCGCCAGTTTGGTGTCCACATCCGGCCATTGTGCAAGCATACCTTCCGGCAAAGTAATATCGAACCGGATTTGTGGTTTTAACAGTTCCCCGGTCATATGCAGTTTCACCTGGAAGGGTAACCGCTGGTTATAACGATACACATCGCTCGTACTCCGGCCAGCCAGTTGTTGCTGTAAAAGATCAATCGGCGGGGCATTCACCGTATAGCTGGCCGTTATATCAATAAGGGCTTTTTCAGGATCACCGGTCCATGTAATCGTACTTCCGCGCTGTAAAAGAAATTTTCTTTGCAGCACACTCAGGGTGAGGTTGTAGGAGCCGTCATCCAGTTCATAGTTACCGGTCAGGCTGAGTCTCCCGCTTTTATCAATACCGCTGCTTAACCGGGCCCTTCCCCGCATGGTCAACGCATCCCCGTTTCTTTCATCAATGACCAGGGTGAACCGGGCATTACTGTCCGTTTCAATATTGACAGTAACATCCATACCCTTTAGCTGCTGGTTGACAGCCAGTGAATCGAAAATAGTTTCCAGCCGGACAGAATCCGGTGTTTTGTTCTGACTGACGAAAACAACGACTCCCTTGCGGTCAACCACTTCCGGATCTTCGCTCGGAAGGATTACAAAAAAATTGGTGCTCTTATTAACCCGCAAATCGGCATTCACTTTGGGCAGATTGAAATCACCGGTCAGGTTAATGTCTGCATTGATATTTAATTTGCCATAGTAAAGCCTGTCGGGTGATTTCGGCGCATTCACTATCCGGAAATTCTGTGTACTGAAAGTCAGGTCAAACCCGAAATGACGATAGTCTTTGGTAAATACATTGCCATCCAGGGTGGCCGGATTGCCTGCGGAATCATAGGCAGAAAAATGATCGAAATTGAAACCCGATTCGTCAAAATGGATCTTTTCATTAGAAAGTTTTAAGGGTTCGCCCGTCAGCAACGGTGTCAGCGTGGCGTTATTGAAATAAAGATCCCCTTTCAAAACAGGCTGGTCCAGGTTACCGCTTGCATGCATCGTGCCTTTGAGATAACCGGTCATTCCCCGTACCTGTGAAGAAACCAGGCCCCGGAATGAAGCCAGGTTGAGCTGGTTTACTTTGACATTCATATCCATTTTACTTTCACCGGAAAAATATTTACCATCAATCTGAAGATCATTATCATGTCCCTGCAAAGCGATATGGGCATTGAATTCATTTAAGGTTTCATTATTCACCTGCAAAACCAGATTACCCAACGTGTCTTTATTGAAAGAAAGGGTATCAATTTTAATATCAGAGGTAAACCGGGGCTGTGTGAACAGGCTTTTTATTTCTGCTTTTCCATGGATTGTGCCATCCAGTAACAGGGAATCCTGCTCTGCGAACTGGGTGATCGTCTTGATTTTAAAATTGGAGAAAAGGATTTCGAGCGGCGCTTCCGCTGTTTCGCCGGCGCTGTTGACACTAATTGATTCGGCCTGGTAACTGAGTTTGAGATTCCGGACGATCAGACCATCTGAACTATAATGGATGTAATTATCAGCAGGTATCTGCCAGGTCTGGTAATTGAGCAGCAGATGTTCGGGATTACATACAAATCGCAGTCCGCTGTCCGGCTTCGAAAAGGCGCCCGAAATCAAATACCGTTCCATTCCTTTTTTGTCTTTCAGCTGCAATGTGACACCCAGGTGGTTATCTTCCAGTGTACCGTAAAGGGCGGCCTGGTGCAGGATAAACCCCGGGTGACCGGCATCCGCTACTGAAATCTTATAATCCAGACCGTTGCCTTTTGTATCCGCTACGGCATGAAAAGCATGTATTTCCTGCTGGTTGAACTGTATCTTATTTGAATACAGATCCAGGCCGAAATCTTTTGTTGCACTGTTGAACCGTATGTTTCCTGATAAACTGTCTGATCCTTTCAGCGATGGCATCAGCGTGAACATCAGGGGTGAAGGCCTGATAAGCAAATGCAGCTTCCAGTGTTCAGGTTCCGTACGATCCGGTCCGGAAACAGGCAGCGTATAATAATGATTGATGAATTGCCTGAAGGATTCGGGTACCTGGGTCAGCCGGTATTGCCCGGTCCAGTCCATATCGGCCATTTCTGAACGAATCCGTATTTGCTGGGCGGTATCGGTATGTTCCGCCGACAGAAAAGCTGAATCCGTATGATAATGACCGCTTCCCAGGGTCCATCCTATATCGCTCAGATCCAGCCTGCCCTGCAGGGAGTCCGGATTAATGGAACTGAAATCGGCATCCAGCATCAAATGCATTTGCAGACTGTCTTTTAGCAGATGCAACGCCAGGGCGTTTAGCGTATCCAACTGCAGTTTCATTTTGATGGCGGGATATTTATCCACCCATTGGGTCTCTGCCCGGAACGCATAAGAAATATTCGGATCCTGCATGGATGAAACCAGGGTTCCGTGTCCGTTTTGCAGGCGGGCATCTGCCTGGAAACCATGATAGGCATAGGATTTGAATCCCGCCTTTTCCAGGTCAACATGAAATGCGCCGGTCATTTCTTTCGGATCGTAACCGCTGCCTTTTGCAGTGGCATGTCCGGTAAATGTACCCAGCAGGGAATCCTGCTTAAAAATATATCCAAGATCCAGGGACTGAACACCGGCCGATAGATCGTATGATTTCCGGTCCAGGTCCAGGGTTCCTGTTAAATCTGCACTGCCATTACCTGTTATGGCGTGCAACTGCACAAAGAAACTTTTAATGGTACCCTTGAATTTTCCGCTGGCCGAAATATTTTCTGGTATCCGCAGGTCTGCCGGTATCGACTTAGCCGGTAACAGGCGGTATAGGTCTTTTCCTGAAGTTTTCAGCTTCGATATCTGTACATCATAATAGGCTTTGTTTGCATCGGGAAGTCCCCTGATATATCCTGATGCAGCCAGGGATGTAGTACCTGCTCCTTCCAGTTCGAGATAGTGGATATGCAGGTCATTTAAATGCCCGGTCAGCTTTCCATTGAGCCGGAGTACAGCCTGCAGATTATCTTTCAAAGGCTCTTCCAGGGAAGGAACAAAGATTAATATATCTTTTACGGCAATACGTGCACGATCGAACACCAGGTTTGTTTCCATTACTCCGGGATGTTTTTTCAGTTCATCCAGGGACCGGTATTGCAGGGAAGTCTGGTTCCTGATTTCTGAATAAGGGGTTTGTATAACCAGATTTTTCAGCATAGCGCCGGTGGAACTGTATAACAACTGTGCAGATAGATGATTCAGTATAAATCCACTATGTTCATCAAAAGAGAATCCGGCGATGACCGCCCGGTAGTCGTCAGTACCCACACGCAGGTCCGATAAATTTGCGTTGAGATGATTTACATCCAGGTGATTGTAATCCATGCCTTTTTTTAGTGCCTGTCTGTTATCATCATCATATTGAAACCGGGAACTGTCGATTGTAAAACGGGCGATGTCCAGGCTCCAGTTTCCGGCAGTGGTTAAAGTATCATTCGCAACAGTTGTCTTTATTTTTTTCACCGGGGTCATTTTGCCTATCCGCAGCCCCGCCACCGTGTTATGAAGTCTTAATTCATCTACTTTGATGTGCATGGACGCGAGGTTGACGGACTTTACTTTCGTGTGGAAATTTGTTATCCGGATGGCTGCATCCGTGTTTTGCATTTCATTCCGGTAGTTCAGCCTGATCCGGGTAAAATCAATACTCCCCAGTTCCAGTTGAACCGGTTCGGAATGATGATTCCGTTCCCGAATTGTATCGGCTGCCTGCTGCAGTATAAGCAGGGGCTTATACAGCCTGACTTTCCCTGATAAATCTGTCAATGTAATGTCCGGGATGGCATATACCTGGTGCGCCGGATCAAAGGTTTTCAGTTTGGTTGTAAAATCACCCAGGTCTGCGTACATATCATTCCCCGATGCATCGTCGGTATAAACTGCATGGACATGATGCAGATGAATGGCTCCGACCCGGTATTGAAATCCCCCGCTGGTGTCAGTGACTGTTGCCTGTGCCGTTCCCGGACTAAACGCATCCACTATAAACTGATAGTTGAAAACCGAATCCGGCAGTTTTCGTTTAATCTTCAGCGTTATATTTTCCATATCCAGCCGGTTAATCCGTATTTCCCTATGGAATATCCTGAGCATACTGATATTCACTTCTATTTTTCCTCCGTACAGCAAAGTGTCTTTACGCCGGTCTTCCAGGTAAATATTTTTCAGTATGATGCGTGAGGGAAAGCCGATGAACAGATTACCAATACGAACCCGGGTATGCAGTTTATTTTCGAGATAGGCTTCTATTTTTACCCGGCCATAATGCTGAACCGGCCCGGTCTGAATCAAAACCAGGATTAACAGGATGATGCCCAGGATAACAAGTACGGTTGTAATTGTAATGCGCCAGATCCGCCTGGCTGCCTTCTTCACAGATTCGCTGATCGCCATACGCTTGGTCCGGGTTTCATTTTGAAAGCAAAGAACAGGATGTAGTCAAACTTTCCTGTAAATGAACAGCACCTCAGGTCCGGAGGAACATGTTGTGTAAATAAACCATAATTTAAGTCTTTTCAGGCTTTTCTTCGCCCAGCAGTATGGCCCAGGGCTTCATACCCGGAACTTCTTCGCTGAT
>DHWT01000310.1:11290-13657 GCA_002413325.1 Chitinophagaceae bacterium UBA5175
CCGATGAGTACGACCAGGATGGTGATGAATGGGTTCATTTTCATTTTTCCTCCCACTACATGTGGCAGGATCACATTGGCATCCGCAAAATGGGTTACCAGGAAAACAATGCCTACGGCCACCACATGGCCCGTGGAATACAATGCTGCCGTAATCAGCATCGCGACGGCCATGGAAAAATAAATACCCAGATAGGGAATGATATTCAGAATAGCGGCCATGATGCTGATCAGCAGGGCATATTTCACACCGATGATCATCAGGCTGCTGAAGATAAGGACGGCTACCACACACATTTCTATCAGCAGTCCCTGCACATAACTGTGGATGAGGGAACGGATACGGGTTATGATGTCCTGCAACCGGTTATTATGGCTCTCGTCGAAGAGTTCAATAACAAACCGCATCAGCAGATGCCGGTATTGAAGGATGAAAAAAGTAAATATGAAAAAGAATATGGTGAGTACCAGGGTTTCAGCGATGCCTACAAATGTGGTGGCAACCGAATTCATGCCGTTGTTTAAAATACTTTCTGCAGACCTGTTCATATAAAGCACCTGCTGCTTATTGGTAATATGGTAGTTGTCGCTGATCCAGCCCTGGATATCCTGCCATTTTTCAAAAACCTTTGCCTGCAGGGAAGGCAGGTCCCTGGAAAGACGTACCATCTGGTGACTGAAAAAATAAAATATACCGCCGACCAGTACCAAAAAAATGAGCAGCGCGATTAGGGATGCCAGCGCCCGTGGAAAACGCCGTTTTTCAAAAAAGCGGGCCAGGGGGTGAAGCAGGATGGCTACCAGGAAAGAAAAAAACAAGGGTATCAGCAGGCTTCTCCCGAACCACATCAATGCGAGGATCAGGGCGACGGCAAACAGCGTTAATGCCAGGCGTGCATAAAAAGGAAACTTCAACATGAGGAATACCCGAATTTATAAATAGTCCGCTAATGTTACGCCATTTTTAACCGTTAAACCAAATTCAATAACGGAGTCATCCGCGGCCACCGGATGGTTTTTACTCTTTCCCCTGTAAACCGGAATGATCAAGCGTTCAGCGTATTCAACGAAATTGAATCAGGGTCGGCTGCGACATGGCGAAAATCGGGAAGTTGAACGCCGTGACGGATGTGAGATTGATAAAAATAGTCTTTGGCCCATAGGCTACCTGGTATCCCTGACCTACATAAGGCTGATAGCTAATGGAGATCTGCAATGTATTGAACGATAAATTTTCATTTCTTATCTGGCATCCGGCTGTGAACCCCGTATATAAGGGACCATTAAATATGGATTGCTTTTCGGAAGACAATAAGGAAGCCTGCAGGAGCAGGTAAAAATTAAATCTGAATCCGTAGATATTGACCGGGCTATAATAATTCGTCTGTGCACTCAGGTTGAGTCTCTGGTAATCATTATACTGGGTAAACCTATACCCGTAAATACCATTTTCCCGGTTAATATCTACCGGCTTATACAGGTTGGGATTGAAGCATATAATGTAGTCCGCGTGCAGGAACTCACGCAATTTCGGGCCATGCAGCCGGAAGAGATTGCTGTAATAATCGGTTGTAATATGTAATACAGCATCCTGGGACTGATGGTTATACCAGAAACCTCCGAAACCAGCCGTGGTGCTGATCAGGTTTTTTCCAACGAACCAGTATTTCTGTCCCTGGATGGCGGTATAGGCCCTGTTATAACCGGTCCACTTATCCAGGCCAAAACTTGCCGCATAGGTATATCCCAGGGGAATATCCTCTGTTCTTCCGAATCCGAAGAAATAGTTGGTCTTGAAGAAGTCCTGATGAAAAAAGACCAGCTGACCCAGGATGAAATTATGAGAATTATAATAGGGATCGTATTGCAGATGCAGAGAGGTATCGGGCTTTTGAAAAAAATCCATATTATAACTTCGCCCCTCGATACCAATATTTGGCTTTAGACTATTAAAGCCGGTTTTTTTATATTGGTTCGTAAAATTATATCCCGCCCAGACATCCACCAGGTTGTATTTGTAATTCCGGTACTGGTCAGGCGGCAGGCTGAAAATATTAACAGACTGATTAGCCGATAAAGTCAGACCTCCCGTAAAAGACGCCGAGCTGCTGTACAGGGGGCGGTTGACAATCAAATAAAGGGAATTTTCATATTGTCCTGTATCAGCGTTCTGTTTATCATTCAGCATGGTATAGCCGACGGAAACATCTGCAAAGGAACCGCCCACATTATATTTCGTATAACTGGCCCCGGTGCGCCACTGCGGCCGGTAGGTTTCTTCCCAGCTGAAACCAAAAGCCAGTTTCTGTCCTGCGCCCAGCACGTTATTGTTGAAAACGGTAGTCGCAACCTGGGTATTATTCAGTTG
>DHWT01000039.1 GCA_002413325.1 Chitinophagaceae bacterium UBA5175
ATCGTCACCAATGCAGACAAAGTGTTGTTTTCGGGAAATAAACTGGAAGATAAGATCTACATCAATTTTTCAGGTTACCCGGGCGGGAAAAAAGAAGAAACAGCTAAAAACCTGCTGAGGCGCAGGCCGGAAGCCGTAATAGAACGAGCTGTCAAGGGCATGCTCCCGAAGAACCGGCTTGGGCGCAAGATGTATAAGAAACTGTTTGTGTATGCGGGAACCGCGCATCCTCACGGTGCACAGCAACCGAAAGAATTAAAATTCTAAGTAATTGAAGAATGGATCCACCGGCTGGCGGACCCATTCTTCAAATTTCCAATTTTTCAAATTTCTCTTCATAATGGAAAAACAAAAACTTGCCACCGGACGAAGGAAAGAAGCCGTAACACGCATTTTTCTGACACGTGGCAGCGGTAAAATCGTTATCAACGATAAGGATTACAAGGATTATTTCTCCCTGGCTTATTTACAGAACCAGGTGGACCTGCCCCTGAAAACGATTGAGTCTGTCGACAAATTCGACATTCAGATCAACGCAACCGGCGGTGGTATCAAGGGTCAGGCGGAAGCCTGCAAACTGGGTATTGCCCGGGCCCTGCTGGAAGTAAATCCTGAATTTCGTCCGGCTTTGAAAGCTGCCGGCCTGCTGCGTCGTGATCCAAGGTCTGTAGAACGTAAGAAACCGGGACGCAAGAAAGCAAGAAGAAGCTTCCAGTTCAGCAAACGTTAATTCATCATTCAAATCAGTTGAAAGCCGGGTTCCGCGATCCGGGCTCAAAGTTTAATAATATGGAACAGAATACTTCACTTCAGCAACAGTTATTGGAAGCCGGTGTGCATTTCGGGCATTTGCGTAAAAAATGGAATCCGAAAATGCTGCCCTACATCTTCGCGGAGAAGAAAGGCATCCATATCATCGACCTGAATAAGACAACGGAAAGTTTACAGGAAGCATCTGCCGCCCTGAAACAGATCGCCAAATCCGGTAAGAAGATCATGTTTGTCGGCACCAAAAAGCAGGCAAAGGAAATCGTTACCGAATGTGCCAAAAGGGTAAACATGCCTTTTGTTACCGAGCGCTGGCTGGGTGGTATGCTCACCAACTTCAACACCGTTCGTAAGAGCGTCAAGAAAATGCAGAGCATAGAGAAAATGCTCACCGACGGAACTTTCGACAGCATTACAAAAAAAGAACGCCTCACGCTGGCCCGCGACAAGGATAAGATGGAAAAAGTGCTGGGTGGTATCTCCCAGCTGGGTCGCGTACCCGCCGCTCTTTTCCTGATCGACATCGGCCATGAACATATCGCCCTGGCAGAAGCCAAAAAACTGGGTATCACCACTTTTGGCATGGTGGATACGAATTCAGATCCGAACAAAGTGGATTTCGCTATTCCGTCCAACGATGATGCTACCAAATCCATCGCGATTATTGTAAACTATATCGCAGCAGCGATTGCAGACGGTCTTGCTGAAAGACAGGCTGCCAAGGAGGATGAGGTGGAAGAAGTAGGCAGCGATGAAAATGAAAAGAAAGCTGCGCGCATCCAGGCGGAAGCCGAACTGGAAGCTTCCCGCGGAAGGGGTGAGAAAACAGCCAGAACACCCGGTGCACCCAAACGCCGTGTGCCAAACAGCGGTCGCCGCACCGGAGCAAGATAGTATTAAGCTGAACGCCTAATGCTCCTGCTGAAGACAGAGGTTGAATATTATTAGTCAAAAATTTTTACATGTCAACAACTACTACCATTACAGCAGCAGAAATCAACAAACTCCGCCAGGCAACCGGCGCGGGTATGATGGACTGCCGTAAGGCACTCACAGAAAGTGACGGGGATTTCGAAAAGGCCATTGATTACCTGAGAAAGAAGGGTCAGAAAGTGGCTGCCCTGCGCAGCGACCGCGAAGCGAAAGAAGGAGTGATCATAGCAAAAACAACCGATGATCATAAAACCGGCCTGATCATCACGCTGGCCTGTGAAACGGATTTCGTTTCCAAGAATGCGGAATTTGTTGCCGTGGCCCGGAACATCATGGATGTTGCCATAAAGAACAATGTAAAATCGCTCGAGGAATTACAGGCTTCGAAACTGGACAATGCGACCGTGGCAGATAAAATCAACGACCAGGTGGCCAAGATCGGGGAGAAAATACAGCTCACGCGTTTTGAGAGAATTGATGCTGAAGGGGTGGCTTCCTATATCCATGGCGCATACAGGATGGGCGTACTGGTGGGATTGAATAAAAATACAGTACCTGCCCTGGAAGCCGGAAGGGAAGTGGCGATGCAGATTGCTGCAATGAACCCGGTGGCCGTTGACCAGGATTCCGTTTCTCCGGAAATGATTGAAAGGGAAAAAGCCATCGTGACCGACCAGATCCGCAATGATCCGAAAATGGCGGGCAAACCCGACGAGATGATCGAAAAAATCGCGATCGGGAAACTCAATGCCTTCTTTAAAGAAAATACTTTAACCGCCCAGCCTTTTGTGAAGGATGCTTCAAAAACAGTGGGGGATCATCTGAAATCGGTAGATCCGGGATTGAAAGTAACCCTGTTCAAAAGAGTTCAGTTAGGATAAAAAAAATACCGCCTTCCGGGCGGTTTTTTTTATTTGGGAATCGGGAATATTTGTACATAGACCAGGTGGTTAAAATGAAGTAAAATATAAATGATGGGTACTTTTTTGCTTTCGTTCCCCCATTTCCCAAATTCCCCAATTCCCAAATTATTATTTCTTTTCTTTGCACTATCAAAATAGTCTATGCTCCCTAAATACACCCGTGTGCTGCTGAAATTGTCTGGCGAGTCCCTGATGGGGGATAAGAATTTCGGTTTTGATAATGCGGTGATTGCCCAGTATGCGGCTGATATTAAAACGATCGTGGATCTCGGCGTGCAGGTAGCGATCGTGATCGGCGGCGGTAATATTTACCGGGGTATGAATGAAAAGGAAACAGGTATTGAAAGGGCCCATGGCGATTATATGGGTATGCTGGCGACCGTGATCAACGGGATGGCCATGCAGGCAGGACTGGAAAAAATCGGGGTTTTTACCCGACTGCAAAGCGCTATCAAAATGGAACAGATTGCGGAACCCTATATCCGCCGCCGGGCGATCCGGCACCTGGAAAAAGGCCGGGTGGTCATATTCGGCGCCGGTACAGGCAACCCCTATTTTACCACCGATACGGCCGGTTCCCTGCGCGCCATTGAAATAACGGCTGATGTCATACTCAAGGGTACCCGGGTGGACGGGATCTATACAGCTGATCCTGAAAAGGATAGGAATGCCAAAAAATACAGTACCATTACCTACCAGGAATGTATTTCAAACAACCTGAAAGTCATGGATATGACGGCCTTTACCCTTTGTATGGAAAACAGCCTCCCGATCATCGTTTTTGACATGAATAAGGCCGGAAATCTCAGAAAAGTAGTTACCGGCGACCCCGTTGGTACCCTCGTAAAGGCCTAAATGCGTATTTCTACTTTAAATTCAGGCCCAGCTTGTATTTATGCAGGGATATCCCTATTTTGTTATGCTGAAAATCACATCTTTCCTCGATTTTTCTTCCTTCTGTCCGGTATCCCATAAATAGCCAACCCTGATCCGCGGGAAAACTTTTTGTTCTGAGTACCGAACTATATGAAGACATTACCCCTGATACTTGGTTACACCCTAACCGTAAGACTGCCTGAAATCATCATATTTCTGTTAGGCGCGCTTATACTTGGATTTACCATGCATTATTTCTGGACATCCCGCAATACGATCCGGATTCAAAAACCGGCTGCTGATGAAGGGATCAATGAAAATGATAACTGGAAGCTGAAGTATTATACGGATATGGAGATCCAGGAAAAAACCCTTCAAAAACTGAGAGAACGACTTTCGGAATCTGAGGAGAATGAAAAGATCTATCATCTCGAAACCGAGGAACTCCGCGAAGAACTGGAGCTCCTGAAAGAAAAATATACCCGTGCGGAAGCCCTGGTCAAGCCTCCCACCGTTACGGAAGATTACCTGCAGCAGCTGAAGTCGGCCCAGGAAAATCTTTTCCAGTACAACCAGCACATTAATAAACTACTCCAGCAGATCCAGATGCTAAAGGAGTCAGAAAAAAAATACCAGGACCTTCAGCAGCAGCATAATGTATTGAATGAACAGTTATCCGGCCTGCACCGGCAGCTTGCTGAAAAAGATGCGGAGATCCAGCGCATCCTGCAGGAACAAAGGATGGTTCTGGAAATGAATGAGCGCATGGATAAGGCTTATGCCGATTTCACCCAGATGCAGGAAAAACTGCGCAAGCTCGAACATTACCTGGACCAGCCCCACAGTAAACGGATCGAATATGACCAGCTGCAGGAATCTTATTTCAAACTCAGCCGTGAGTTTGATGAGGTGAAGGGAAAACAAATCGCCCTCTTCGAGGAAAACCAGCGCCTGAGCCGGATCCTGGCGGATACGGACGACAAACTGAAAGAAGCGAATTTCCAGCGGCAGCAGTACCAGAAGAAAATGTTATTCCTCGAAGAACTGAATCGCGACCTGCAGGATGCGACCGAGCAGCACAAAAAAATGGAGAGCCAGTTGCGGCGGATCAGCGAAATGGAATCCATTTTGTCGCGCTCATTCCCGAAAGAACCGCCTGCTCCGAACCAGCCCATTATTTAAGCGTTGGCCGTTGACCGTTGGCCGTTGGCCGTTGACCGTTGACCGTTGACCGTTGGCCGTTGGTCCTTGACCGTTGACCGTTGACCGTTGGCCGTTGGTCGTTGACCGTTGACCGTTGACCGTTGACCGTTGGCCGTTAAGGTGTAACCCGGTAAGATACAGCAGCCTGTTTACTACCAGACTCCCTGACTCCCATACTTCCTTTATGCTTAATTTCGTGCACATGACTTCACTGGCACATATCCGGAAGGAATACCGGCTGCACGCATTAAATCAGGAAGAAGTATCAGAAGATGCCATGCAGCAATTTGACCGCTGGTGGCAGGATGCCCTGAAGAGTGAGATAGATGAAGTGAATGCCATGACGCTGGCAACGGCCTCAGCAGACGGACTGCCTGCTGCCCGCATTGTATTGCTCAAGGCCTATCACCCGGAAGGCTTCCAGTTCTTTACCAATTATGAAAGTTTCAAGGGGAAACAGCTCCTGGAGAATCCCAGGGCCTGCCTGGTTTTTTTCTGGAAGGAACTGGAAAGGCAGGTCCGCATTACCGGACTCGTGGAGAAACTCAGTGAAAAGGAAAGCAATGACTATTTCAGGGCAAGACCGGAAGGCAGCCG
>DHWT01000232.1 GCA_002413325.1 Chitinophagaceae bacterium UBA5175
GATACCGTAATCGATAAACCATCTTACGCGTATAATTATGACAAGATGAGCGGAAATTTTCTGCTGAAACGGGATAATGAGAAGCCCATTGCCGTCAACAAAGCCCAGGTTAAACAATTTTGCTTAAAGACAGCAAAGGGCGGATATATTTTTGAACGCGTTTCATTAATTAACCCGGATGAATATTTCCAGGTATTGTATAAAGGACCCGGATATTCATTTTATAAACAGTATAAAAGTAAGTTCGTGCCTGCGAACCAGCATACGAACGGTTATTTGTCGGAAGGAAAGGATTATGATGAATACCAGGATATCTATATCTACTACCTGGTAAATCAGGCTCACGAGGAGTCTCTCATTTTTGACCTGACAAAAAAGTCTATCAGGAAATCCCTTCCTTCCGAAGCGGCCGCGGTGGATGCATATTTTAAACAACATAAGAACGAAGGAATAACGGAATCCTATGTTGTCCGCCTCATAGAGAAGTTAAACAAATAATTATTGCCGCTTCAAATCCCGAAATAAACACCGGACAGGAATCCTGAAAAAACAAATCTTTAACATTTCATCCGGCGGCACTGTAATGATGTCCCCGCCTCCCGCGAAAACTCTTTTCCCTGGCAGATCCGGGGGATTCACGACAGAATAACATATTTCAGGCAACCTGCCTGAATGCCCTCACGTAAAACGGGATGGAACAATTTTTGAATGGGTTCCACATGAATACCCGGACGTATGCACCGTACCCTGTACTTTTTTGTTACGGAAATCGAAAGGGAATTAATCACTTCATTAAAAGAGGTATTATGCGTAAGGTCATTCAACCAGGAAGTTATTTGTTGTTGCTTGCAACGATGCTTTTGGCGCTCGCATCCTGCAGTAAAGAGATGTCAGCAACGAACGGAACGAATCAAACTGCAAATACCAGCACCACTTCCACTTCTCCAACCATTGCGGTGGCTTCGGATTCAACCGGAGTGGATTCGGTTTATATCCTGCAAACCTGTGACAACGGTTTTTTCCGGGACTCCATTGGTGCTTCCGGTCTGCCGGATTCTGTAATGAGTTACCTGGCAACGAATTACCCGGGCTATAGTTTCCAGAGGGCATTTCAGATTAAAGACAGTGCGGGTGCTGGCGGAGGTTACGTGGTAATCATTTCCTTTAATGGGAAACCGGTGGGATTGTTATTTGATGCCTCCGGTCATTTACAGCGGGTGCTGGAACAACGTGAAAGAGGGGATATGGAGGGTGAAGGCTGGCATCCCGGCGGACGTTTCGCAGACCGTGACGGTACCCACAGGGATTCCATCTCCCTGACGGCTCTTCCGCAGGCCATTCTTTCTTATATGTCATCCAATGATCCCACTGATACGCTGGTCCGTGCTTTTCGAAATTATGACAGCAGTATCCTGGTGATCTCCAGCAATAACGGACTCTTTGTGAACCTCTTTAATGCGGCCGGTGTTTTTGTAAGGAGAGTTGCCCTTACGCCGCCTTTATCAGCGTTTAACATGCCGCTTATTCAGAATATCGCGCAGGATTCCCTGCCGGCAGCAGGCCTGACTTATCTGGCGACTACCTTCCCCAATTATGTATTTGAAACAGCTGTTTCCCTAACGGTTAACGGCCAGTTGCTGGGTTACGGAGTTTTGATTGATGCGAATAATACCAAATATATGGTCTGGTTCGATGCGTCCGGCAATATGATTCTTACCCTGCCCGTCTGGTAATTCCGGGAATTATTCAACACATCAAACGGCCCATATGTCACGGAGACTATGGGTCGTTTTTTTTTCTACCTGACTTCCTCTATTTTTAAAACGACACTGGTACGGTTTGCATTTACTACCGGATTGAATCCAATCTGCATCAGAAAATCACCGGTGTAAATCCCGTTTTCTTCAAGAGTGGAATTTGTGCCGGGGTAGAGATTGGTTTCCGTAATCCTGTATTTTTTAACTGCATCCAAACCTTTTAACCGGATAGGAACCCTGCTTTTTTCATCGTAGCGGTAATTCACCAGGTAATTGAACATCACAGCGGATGATTTCGTCTCATCCACATAGATGACAGAAGCCACTGCATGATTCAGCGGATCAGACAACCGGTATTGATCACCATGCCAGATGATTTGCTTCAGGGAATCGTAATTTTTTATGGCCTGCTGGCAGAAGGAAAGATCCGGCCCGTTTAATTTACTTACCTGGATATCAAAACCCAGTTTGCCCATCATGGCTACATCTGTGCGGAATTTAAGGGGTTGTCTGCCCCAGTCCGTTACATGATTCGAACTGGTGATGGCCGGATAAAAATAAGAGTATTCCCATTGTATAAAAATGCGCTCCAGCGGATCGGTGTTATCGCTGGGCCAGAATTCGGTAAAAAACTGCAGGGCTGCATAATCCACACGGCCGCCCCCGCCGGAACATAACATCATGGGAACGGAAGGATATTTGCCACGCACCCTTTCCAGCACTTTAGTTAAACCACGCACATATTCGATATAAAAAGCAGATTGATTTTTCAGGTGGGCGGAATACGCATTATAAATAACTGCATTGCAGTCCCATTTGATATAGGCCAGGCCGGGGTTCTTAATAAAGAGGCTGTCAATGATGTTAAAAACAAAGTCCTGCACTTTCGGATTACTCAGGTCCAGCACCAGCTGATTCCTGAAATAATACTCCTCGCGGTTGGGCTGTTTTACAACCCAGTCCGGGTGTTTTTCATAGAGTTCGCTTTTCGGATTCACCATCTCCGGCTCAACCCATATCCCGAATTTTACACCGGCTGACTGTGCCTCGTTAACCAGTGCAGCAATGCCGTTCGGCAGTTTTTGCCTGTTTTCCTGCCAGTCACCCAAACCCGCATGATCGCTATTTCTCGGGTATTTATTGGCAAACCATCCGTCGTCCAGTAAAAACAGGTCAACACCCAGTTTTTTTGTATCCTGTAAGATTCCGGCCAGCCTGGCTTCATTGAAATCAAAATAGGTGGACTCCCAGTTGTTTAATAAAGTAAGCCGGTTACCGTTTCCGTCCAGGATTTTATAGTCCCGGGCCCATCTTTGAAGCCTGCGGCTCGCATCTCCCTTGCCCTGGTCTGAAAATGTATACCAGAAAGCCGGTGTTGTAAATGCTTCACCGGGCTGTAACTGGTAAGGAGAAGCATAATTATTGATGCCGGCCATAATTCTTAAATTATCGAGCGGATCCAGTTCCAGGTCTATACGGAAATTGCCGCTCCATTCCAGTCCGCCATACATCACGCTTCCTTCATCTTCGGTTGCCGGTTTATCGAAGGAAACCATAAAGACGGATGGCTGGAACAGGTTGGCCCGGGTTCCCAGTTTGGTGTCGAGGGTCTTGATGCCATGGGTCAGCCTGGATTCCTCGGGCCGCATTTCTTTGGCCCAGTCACCGTGGTATTGATTCAGCCAGAAGCTTTCTGCTTTTAAATATAAATTGGCGGAAGCGAATTTGTGCAGGGTAACGGATCCTTTCTCATGATGCCGGATCGTTGTCCATTGTTCCACTACATCATCCCTGTAATAGGACTTATAATATAAACTGACTTCAAAATCATACACCGGGTCTTTCAGCAGAACAGTGAGCAGTGAAACATCCCCGCTGATTTTTTCCACATGGTGACTTACATATTTCAGATCGAGAGAATTGTTGCCATCGGCATGGGTCACGGTGATGGCCGGTTCTGCGAGGCTGCGGGAGCCGGCGGGTGTATAGGCTGCATTCAGGGAACGGGTATAATCTTCCGGCTGTTTATATTGCCGCGGAATCAGGCCGTATTCGACGGCATTTTTCAGTTTTTTACCGAAATAAATAATGTCCAGGTCTTTGTTTTGCTCCACTTCCAGTACCATTGCCATATGGCCGGTTTCAAGCGGGATGAGGGTTTGTGCCGCCAGTCTGGCCGGATGTAAGAAAAACCAGGCAGTACAGACGGCTAAAAATCCGGAACCGGGGAATGGGAATTGATAGAATTTCATATGGGCAAATTTGAGTAATTCCCGTTTAATGTAAAATTTTGAAACCTGTTACCGCCGTCTGTAATCCGTATGAAATGCGTTTTCTAATCGGGATCTTCCGTCTTGCCGGTTTCTTTCACAAAGGCTGCCCGGCGGGGAGCGGGCACGATTGCATGTTCCCCCTTAACGGCCTTCCAGATCACTTCTGTAAAAAGCCGGTCCGGAACCCGGTCTTCCCGGGAGAAGTCGAAGCCTTCGCTTTTTCGCTGCCAGGCGTTTTCGACTGTATTTACGGCTGTGATATCCGTCTGTAGCGGCCTGGTGTCAAAAGGCGTGAGTTCAGGCTGGTTCGTAAAGCAGCGCCAAAGGGGTTCTGCGGCTGCATCATACTGGCTCATGGGTGGAACACCCAGGATGAGTTCGATGGTATGCAGCACAGATGTGGTGGAATACATGGTATGATCGATCGCATGCCGTTTAATATATCCGCCTGCGATATAGGCCGTGCTCCGGTGTGCATCCACATGATCGGGGCCGTCCTGTGCATCATCCTCCAGGATAAACAC
>DHWT01000047.1 GCA_002413325.1 Chitinophagaceae bacterium UBA5175
TCCAGATGCGCATTCATTTGAAACGGGTAACCGGTAGCTGTTCCGTAGATATCTTCAATGATCAACGGGTCATCTTTTGTAATGATCCTGATTTGAAGGTAGCGGTATGTGCGGAAACTAAGTGAAGAAAATACCTGGTGCGGACTGCCATCGGAAAGGATACGATCTTTTCGCCCGATAAATATCTTCCCTTCCGTTTCATTCCGGTTTCCTTTTGAAGGGTACCGGGTGTACAAAGCCTCAGCATAACCCAGCGTAACAGCACCTTCCCTGCCGCCACTGAATATGATTTCGGGATATGCATTGGTCAGAAATCCCTGGTCGAGCAAGATGCTGGCATCGGTATGAGCGGGCACCGTAATGGAAGTTTTGACTGAAGGAAAACCGGCGGCTATCTCAACCCCATCGGCACGTCTAACCTGCATCAGGCGCTGGTTTTTTAATTCCATCCGGGGTAAGATGGAAGGAACCAATAGCCAGCCACTTACGGTTCCATATCCGCCCATCATATTTTTGGGAATGCCTGCCATGATGATTTCCGCGTTTTTCCAGGAGCTATCGGAAAATTCAGGCTTGAGCCACCCTTTCCACTTTTCTTTCATTTCTATCTGCTCCCCGGGACCGGCAACATAATAATCAGATGTTTGAAATGGCAGGGGCTGGAAAGAACGATCCCGGGTGCATTTCCATTCATTATTCGTATTTACCAATTGTTCATAGCTTCCATTTCCCTGCAAAATAAAACCTGAGCGCAGGGAGATCTGTCCTTCGGCTCTCCAAGCGCCTTCATTCCATACCAGTGCCGCGATCATATTCCTGCCGGCATGAAGAAAGGGAGCGATATCAAAGGTTTCGTAATTCCAGTGTTCCAAATCACCCCGGGCCGGCCCAAGGGACACCTGAGTTTCATTAACAAATAATTTATACCGGTTATCGGCAGAAACATGAATCACAAAAGAATCCGGTTTCTCTGGCAGACTGATCATCTTTCGAAATAAATAAACTCCGTACCCGGTCGGGGATTCGTCCGGGACAGCAATCCATGAAGCTTTCCATTCCTGATTCAAAACGGCAGATCCGGCTTGTTGCGATTCGGCAGCATGTGAAAGTAGAAGACAAAAAAAACCAAGGTAAAACGCCGGTAATCGTTTCATGAATTATTGTTTTACTCATCCGGATGCAGAAAGCTGTCTGTTATCCCAAATAAAACCTGCCCAATTTAAGAATTAGTATGGATACACATCTTACTTTTCACTGCCGGCAATCATTGATTTACTAAGTTTAAAAAGCAAAACCTACGTAGTTTTCTTATAGTTCCAGATAGCCCACCCATTCAGGAAAATAGCAAATGCCGCGATATATCCCAGTTCTTTTACCATGTCCCGCATCGCGCTTCCTTTGAGCATGATCATCCGCACAACCTTCATAAAATGAGTGATGGGCGTTGAATAGGAAATACTTCTTGCCCAGGAAGGCATACTTTCTATTGAAGTAAATAATCCGCTCATTAACATGAATATCATCACAAAGAAAAAAGAAATAAACATGGCCTGGATCTGGCTGTCACTATATGTGGAGATTAATAATCCCAGGCCCAGGAGCGCAATCATATAAACGGCGGCAAAAAGATAGAGAAGCCATAAACTGCCAACGGAAACAATTCCATATACTACCCAGCACAGCAGCAGTCCGATTGTAAAAACAATCATCCCGATGATCCAGAAGGGAATCATCTTACCCAGAATGAATTCCCATTTCCGGATTGGAGTCACGTTAATCTGTTCAATGGTACCCGTCTCTTTTTCCCTTACAATATTCAATGCGGAAATAAAACCTCCAATCATCGTCAGCAATAAAACCAGCACGCCCGGCACAATATAAAATTTATACTCAGCCCTAGGATTAAACCAGTTCCTGTATGTGATATCTATCGTAGCTGCCTGGCCTGTACCGGCTGACCGCTCACCCTGATTAATCTCCAGGCCCTCATTGAAATCTGAAATGATTGAATTCAGGTAAGCTCCGCCAATCGTTGCCTTGGTGCCATTAATGGCATCCACTGAAATGCCGATTTTTTGAGTGCCCTCCCTGACCAGGTTCCTTTCAAAACCGGCCGGTATTTCCAACACAAGGTCAGATTCTTCTTCCTCTATGTGCTGTAAAGCTTTTTGATAAGAAAAATCAGTACTGATCAGTTTAAAATATCCGGATGAACTTATTTTTGAAATCAATTGATCGGAATATGAACTATGATCATGGTCTACAACTGAAATGTTTATATGTTTTATATCAAAATCCATTGCCTGCGGGATCATGATCAACAGAACAGTCGGAAGTGCAAATATCAATACCAGTATGGTCTGATCCCTGAATATCAGCCTGAATTCTTTGAGCAGAATAAACCGTAGTCTTTTCATTCCAGGCGGATTTTAAAGTTCTTCAGGGAAATCATCAGCAGTACCAGCGTCATTCCGATCAGAATGGCAGTTTCTTTCCACACATATTGAAATCCCAGTCCTTTCAGCATTACAGACTTAATGATGATGAAATACCATTTGGCCGGGATCACATTGGCAAACACCTGAAGTATCCAGGGCATATTTTCAAGCGGGATCAGGAATCCTGTAAATACCAGTGTCGGAAGCATCAAACCCATATTGGATATTAAAAGAGCTGTCTGCTGCGAACTGGTTGTGTTTGAAATAAGCAGCCCAATACTAAGGCTTGTAAGGATAAACAGGGCTGTTTCCATAAACAACAGCAGCAGACTTCCTTTGATTTCAACATGCAGCAGAAAAACCGATAAAAGCAAAATGAAAACAAAATTCAAAAGGGATAAGATCAGGTAGGGAACCGCTTTGGAAATCAGTACACGGACCGGATTAAAGGGGGATACCAGTAAGACTTCCATGGTGCCAAGTTCCTTTTCTTTTACAATGGATACGGAAGTGAGCGTGGTGCATACAATCATGAGGATCAGTGCCATGACGCCCGGGATATAATTCAGTGATCCATTGCCTTCTTCATTATATAACATCCTGGTTTCCGGGATAATCCGATAGGGCAAGGAAGAAGCCGGATAAACGCTTTGCTGGTAATCCGTTATTATGGAACTCAGGTAATTGATGATCGTTTTTGCAGTATTTGGGTCGGATCCGTCCGCAATGAACTGTACCTGTGCCTTCCCGCTTCGAACAAGGTCGCTGCTGAAGTCTGCAGGAAAAATCACGGCACACTTAATTTTTCCCTGCTGAAACATTTTTTCCACTTCTTTGATATCCATGGAGGCTTCGTGCACGGTGAAGTAAGTAGACGCTTTTATCTTATTTGTTATCTGAACCGTCTGTATATCCTTAGAATTATCTGAAATAACGATTTCCGCATTTTTGACTTCACTGGTCAGTGCAAAACCGAAAAGGATGATCTGTGCCAGGGGCAAACCAAACATGATGAGCAGGGTCCTGGGATCACGGAATACATGATAAAATTCCTTTCGGATAAAAACGAAAAGTTGTTTCATGTCAAATAGTTAATCATCTGATCTCACAGCTTTCCTTGCAAGCCGGTAAAACACTTCATCCATGCTGTTTGCAGAAAACCTGTTTTTCAAATTCCCGGGTGCATCCAGCGCTTCCAGCCGGCCGTCGACCATGATGGAAATCCTGTTACAGTATTCCGCTTCGTCCATATAGTGGGTTGTTACAAAAATGGTTATGCCGTAGGCTGCGGCTTCATAAATCATGTCCCAAAACTGGCGCCTGGTTACCGGATCCACCCCTCCGGTGGGCTCGTCGAGAAAAACGATTTCCGGACGATGAAATATGGCGACGGAAAAAGCCAGTTTTTGCTTCCATCCCAGGGGCAATCCGCCTACGAGTTTCTTTGTTTCATTTTGAAGACCTAAATATTCAACCAGTTTATTTGCCCTCTCTTTAATTTCTTTACGGGATACCCCGTATATACCTCCGAAGAATTCGATATTTTCCAGAACGGTCAGGTTTTCATAAAGGGAAAATTTCTGACTCATGTATCCGATATTTTTTTTGATGGATTCCTGTTGGTTATATACGTTGAACCCTGCCACAGTCGCTTCACCTGAAGAAGGGTAAGACAAACCGCAGAGAATGCGCATTACAGTAGTTTTGCCCGCTCCATTGGCACCCAGGAATCCAAATATTTCTCCCTTTGCCACATCAAATGAGACCTTATTGACCGCATAAAAATCTCCAAACTTTTTGGTCAGGTCTTTGCAGATAATTGCCTTGTTTTCCATTTCAATTCAATGCTTTAATAGTATCCCGTAATCCTTCTCCCTGTTTTGTTTCATAAGACGGATAAAACTGTCTTCGATCGTTGGCTCCATTTCCTTTATCACGATACCGGAATGTCCGTTTTCTATAGCAATCCGCTGAAGTGATTCCATGGCGGATAATTCCTGATTTTTCAGGGTGATATGCAGGAATTCTCCAAAAGCATAACAGCTTTCTATTTCATGATGGTTTCTGAAGTCGTTCAGTAATTTATATATCCCGTCCGATTTCACGGCAAATAGTTTTTTCGGAAATGCCCTGATAATATTTTGCGGGGTGTCAACAGACATGATTTTACCATTTTGAATCAGTGCAATTCGTTCACATAGTATGGCTTCATCCATGTAGGGCGTTGAAACCAGTATGGTAATGCCCTGGGCCTTCAGTTTTTTTAGCATTTCCCAGAATTCTTTCCGGGAAACGGCATCCACACCTGTGGTCGGTTCATCCAGCAATAATATTTCCGGCTTATGAATCAACGCACAGCTGAGTGCCAGCTTTTGTTTCATTCCGCCGGACAATTTACCAGCCCGCCGGTTGACGAAGGGTTTAATCTGTTCAAAAATATCTTTGATCTGATCATAATTTGCATCGACTGTTGTTCCGAATACGGTCGCAAAAAATTCCAGGTTTTCCCGGACAGTCAGATCCTGGTAGAGTGAAAACCTGCCAGGCATATATCCTACCAGATTGCGGATAGAACGGTACTCCTTGACAATATCAAAACCCGCTACTGAAGCCTTGCCGCTGTCGGGGAGCAAAACGGTCGTCAACATTCGGAAAATCGAAGTTTTCCCGGCTCCATCCGGGCCAATCAATCCGAAAAGTTCACCCTGCTGCACTTCAAAAGATACATGGTCTACAGCAAGGACCTTTCCTTTTTCGTAGGTTTTGGTAATCTGCTGAAGTATTACGTCATTCATGGACTGATTATTTTGAAGAATTCAAGCTGACTTCCCCATACATACCGATTTTTAGGTAGCCATCATTTTTTACCCGGACCTTCATCGCGTAAACCAGGTTGGCGCGCTCATTTTTAGTCTGAATGGTTTTGGGAGTAAATTCAGATTTTGGAGATATCCAGGTAATGGCACCCATATAATTCTTATACCCGGATTTACCCTGGTCAATCCTTACTTTCACCAATTGACCGATTTTAACCTGTGATAATTTGTCGCCTGTCATATATGCTTTCAACGACAATGTATCTGTATTCGCTATTTTATAAAGGGGTTTCCCGATAATCGCCATTTCTCCCCGAAGTGCATACCTGGTAAGCACGATGCCGCTGATGGGATTCAGAATCCGGCCCTTATTTATTTGTTCCTGGTACTGCGCCACGGTTTTTTCAAGCGGGGCTTTTTCGCTCAGGATACCGATATTCTGGGTTGTCGAATTGTAAGTATTTACTTTCAATTGCTGGCGGGTCACGTAAATCTGTTTTTGCAGCTGATCTATCTGCGCATTGATATCATCCAGTTGCTTTCGCGTAGCTGCATCTGCTTTTACCAGATTATCCGTCCGGGTTCTTTCCTTTAATTGTTGGTCCAATTGTGCTTCCTGCACAGCCAACTGTTTTTTTACGAGTTCATTTTGATCATCAGGGGAAGAAGTCCGGCTATGCAGGGCTGTTATTCTTGCTTCTACCTGTTCTTTCTCCAGTTTCGGGATGGTCACATCTATCTGTCCGACAACTTCACCGGCATGCAGGGAATCCCCTTCCTGGATTCCAAGGGAAATCAGTTCACCGGTCTGCTGGGCAGAAACGATCACTTCATCCGCTTCAAAATTCCCGGACGCATCATAACCGGTTTGGTTTCCGTTACAGGAACTGATGAACAGGAAACCCATGAAACCCAGAAAATGAAAATATTTCATAAAAATAATTGAGCGGTTAATTGCCTGAAGTGTTTTTATATTGGTATTGCGCCTGTACCAGCTGAACGGAATGAAGAATTTTGGTCTGTCTTGCCTGATCTTCCTCATTGACTTTCGAAATATAATCATGTACTGTGACCACTCCGTTTTCAAGCTGGGCTTTTGCAGCCTTTGCAACCGCTGTCCTTAACGAAATAACTGTTTCATCCTTTTGCAAAAGTGCTGCGTATTTAACCAGCTCACCATTCTGCTGGGACATACTCAGCCTGGTATTGTAAATAAAGGTTTCCTTATCTATTTCGAGATATTCTTTATTTATTTTCAGGTTCGCTTTGTTATTCTTTAATGTATACAGGGTTCCGAGATTCCAGATTAACCGGATACCACCCACCCACCATCCGCCAAAATCATTACTAACAAAGTTCAGGGTGGGCCGGCCATAAGCCGCCTGTAGAAATGCATTCAGCTTAGGCAGGTATTCTGACCTGAGCTGCCGCTCCTGCACATCGTATTTATTCCTTTCCAGGTCAAATAAGTTCAGTTCCGGCCTCCGGATGACGGGATCCGGGAGAAGACTGGGTGGCATGATCAATACGGTATGCTCATCGATCGGCTGACCTATGAAAATGGATAACATATCAGAGTAAGCCTTACGGTTCGCTTCCAACCCGATATTTGTCATCTCGGTATTCGCAATTTCGGCTTCCAGTTCATCCACATTGCTTTTCAGGGCTGTTCCATTCTGATAAGCAGCCAGTGCTTTGTCAGCGGCATTCCGGAAATTATCCTTCTTAATATCGTTTTGCCTTTTTTGTTCTTCCATCAGCAGGATGGAAAAATACAGCTGGTTTATCCGGTCTTTTAAAGCATATAGATTTACTTCGAGGTTCTGTTGCTGGCTGGCTTCATTCACCCGAATCATATCCTGCTGGTTTTTGACCTGGCCTCCATCATAAATTGTCTGGTTCACCTCGGCCTGTATTTTATACTGATCCCTGCTGAGCGGCGGGATCAGGACTCCGGGTCCCCCTCCCACCACATCCTGGAAGTTTATAGTTTGTGACTGGTAGCTGGCAAATCCGCTGACGAAAAACTGCGGCAGAAATAATTTACCAGCATTTTCAATGGAATAGTTGTTGGTCCGGGTTATCAGGTCTTGCTTTTTTATAAGCGGGTAATTCTGTCTTGCCAGTTCATAACACTTTTCAATAGTGATGATCCGGGTCTGCGCCTTTATTACAGGAGAGATGAGAAACAACAGGAAGCATAACCCAGAGTATTTATAGTTCCACATTGCACTGTTCATTTTATTAAAAAATATATTTATCGTGAATGGATAACCGGCTTTGTTTTTAGTATGGCCTTTAGCCAAACGGGAACCAGGATTTTTCTTTCCAGCATCATTTGTTTAAATGCGGGCTCTGCCATATGGGTCATGCTGATCAATACCGGCTTCATAACAAAAGGGAAAACACACATTCCCAGCAGGCTGATTAGAAATTGAAGCGGGTCCAATTCCGGTTTTTTCTCCCTGATCTGTTTCATAAAAACAGAATTCATGAGAAAATCCTTTCGCTGAGCCACTTTAAAAATAAGTTCCGGATTATTTCTAGCTTCACCCAGTATAAAAAAGGGCAGGTCAGGATTGGCCAGGATCAGGTCGATATAATTGGATGAAATGTGTTCCACTTTTGAATCCAGTGAAGTGGTAAGATCATCGAGGATGGGTATCAGGATGCCAAAAAAATTTTGCATTTTTTCCACCATAATGATCTCAAATAACTTCTGTTTGCTTCTGAAATAATAATTCAGGAGTGCCAGGTTGATTCCTGCCGCTGTGGCAATATCCCGGGTACGGGTGGCCGAGTATCCTTTTTGTGTAAATACTTTACGGGCTGCTTCCTTTATCTTTTCCTCGGTGGAGATATCCGGCCTGGGGGTTGTTTTTTTTGCCATCTTATGTCCCGATTGGAATACAAAGAAAAGCAGCCACCGTGATTTAAACAAAATATTTAATCATTTGATTAAACAGAAGCCAAAATAGGATCCTATCTATGCACCCCGGTTGCCCTGGTATTCAGTGGCTTATCGGAAAGATTCAGGTAAGGCAGCGGTGAGCAGGTGATTTCCGATTTCATGAATAAAGGCATACAGCGGCCCTGATTTCGATGAATTGGGGGTGGGTTTTAACAGGCGGGAAGGTCCTGGATATTTAGGATCATTTTCCCTTATGCGCCCGTTAGCACAGGATTCAATCATTTCCCCAAAAAAAATGACCCGCAGAAGCGGGTCATGATGAGTCCGAAAACCTGAATATTAATTTTTAATAAACTTGGTTACCAGGGTTTTCCTGTTGGCAATCGTTATTTGTATGGTATACAAACCGGAAGCCAGCGTGCTGATATTTAGTGAATTTATAATAAGATCTCCTGATTTTTCAGCTTCTGTAATCATTACAAGCCTGCCATTCATATCATATACATTTATTTTTACTGTACCTGTAATTGTACTCGTAATTTTTACATTTGTCATATCATGTGCCGGATTCGGATATACAAGTAACTGATCAGCTGCTAAACCGGCTTCAACAGTAAGTTTCATGGTGGCTGTTGAAGTAGCCCCGGCGTTATCTGTTACCGTTACCTGGAATTCATAATCTCCTGCCAGCAATCCGCTGATTGTAACCTGTGGACTGTTCATTGAAGAACTGTTTACTGTATTGGGTCCACCAATTTCCTGCCATTGGTAAGATTGGATGGTGCCCCCCGGGTCAGTGGATTGAGACGCATTGAGGGTGTAGTTATTTTGGGGTAAAGTGATCGTATCATTAATACCCGCATTTGCAACAGGTGGCTGATTCACTTTGGCAACTGCCGGGTTCACCGTTATGGCAACCTGGTCATTATTCGTCGCACCGTTATTATCAGTAACAACCAGTTGGAATACATACTGTCCAACAACCAGCTTGGAAACAGCCGGGGTGCTGGTATTTCCTCCTGCGATCACAGCGGTTGATGGTCCTGAAAGCTGGGTCCAGTTATATCCGGCAATCGTTCCGTCCGGATCAAAAGAACTGGTACCATTCAGTGAAAGGCTGTTTTGAGGCAAAACGATGGTCTGATTGGATCCTGCATTGGCTACAGGCGACTGATTAGGAACGATAGTCTTAGGATTTACAATAACGGTAACCTGGTTCGCCGCCGTTGCGCCCCCGTTATCTGTTACTGTAAGCTCGAATATATACACTCCTATTTGTAAACCGGTAACTGACGGAGTTGCCGTATTCGAATTATTGATGGTAACGGATCCCGGGCCGGATACAGTTACCCAACTGTAAGCCGTGATCGTTCCATCCGGATCCGTAGATGCTGAGCCATCCAGGTTCACTGAATTAGCCGGGGCCGTAATGCTTTGATTTGGTCCGGCATTGGCCAGGGGGGGTATATTCGCTGCACCCATCACTATGATTTTTACCCGGGCACTGGAGCTGGCTCCGCTATTATCTGTTACCGTTAACTGATAAATGTATTGCCCGGCCACCAGTCCGCTTACGTTCAGGGTGGCAGTATTTGCCCCGCTTGTCGCCGGATTGTTTGGCCCGGAGATTCTGATCCAGGTATAAGTACTGATCGTTCCGTCCGGGTCGAAGGACTTGGTTCCGTCCAGGGTTGTTGAATTCGCAGGTAAAGTCAGGCTGATGCCTGCTCCGGCATCGGCGACGGGTGCCTGGTTAACTGCAGGATTCACCGTGATCTTAACAGAATCACTACCCGTGGCAGCATTGTTATCGGTCACTTTCAATATGAAGATATAAACTCCGGCCTGCAGGTTATTCAGTGTATTTGTGGACGTATTGGCAAGACTTACAATTGAAGGACCCGATTTTTCCGTCCAGGTATAACTTATGATGGTTCCGGAAGACGCGGATGAACCGCTTCCGTCTATGGTAACACTATTGGTGGGGAGGGTAATGGTCTGATCCGCTCCTGCATTGGCAACCGGGGGCTGTATTCCGGAAGAGACAACGGAAATTTTTACACTTGCTTTCGCGGTAGCTCCCTGATTATCAGTTACTGTGAGTTCAAAAGTATAAAGGCCGGCCACGAGGTTTGCTGCTGTCGCTACAACCTGGGTTCCACCTGTAACCGTAGCCGTTGAAGGTCCGGAAAGCTGAGCCCAGCTATAGGATACAATACTACCGTCCGGATCAGAAGACAGGGATCCGTCCAGGCTGGTACTGTTTACAGGCAGGATGACTGATTTACTGGTCCCTGCATTGGCAACCGGTGGTATATTGGAGGCAGGATTCACTGTAACCGCAATACTGTCCAAATTAGATGCCCCGCTGTTATCCGTTACTTTTAAGGAGAATACATAGACCCCCTGTTGGAGTGCGGAAATACCGGTTGTTACATTGGCTGGCGTTGTGATAGCAGCCGTTGAAGGTCCTGAAACCTGGCTCCATAGATAGGATGAAATGGTACCATCCGGGTCCTTTGATGCAGTTCCATTCAGATTTGCTACATTTGTGGGTAATGTGACCGAAATATTTGCTCCTGCGTTTGCGATCGGAGGCAGATTTGCGGGAGCAGCATTTACGATCACTTTGATAGTATCCAGCGCTATCGCCCCTAAATTATCCGTCACTTTCAGCTGGAATGAATACAAACCCGCCGTCAGGTTGTTGACAACTGTGCTGGCCTGTATGGTATTGCCTATAGTAAACTGGGTTGGGCCACTAATTTTAGTCCATAGATAAGATGCGATAGAGCCATCCGGGTCACTGGAAGCGCTTCCGTTAATAGTAACGGAATTTGTTGGCAAAGTGATATTCTGGTCTGGACCTGCATTAGCAATGGGGGGCTGGTTTGCAACCGGTGGGTTTACAGTTACCATCATAGTATCTGTCCCGATGGCTCCCAGATTATCAGTAACTGCTAAAATATATAAATAAACACCCTGTACAAGTCCCGTGATATTTGTATTCGCTGTGGCGGGTGAAGTGATGACATCGCCGGCAGGACCGGACAATTTTGACCAGGCATATGAAGCGATTGTTCCGTCCGCATCCGTTCCGGATCCTGCAAGCGAAACGGTAGAAGTAGGAAGCTGGATGATCTGATCGACACCTGCATTGGCCTTTGGCGGCTGGTTTACCGGGCCACCGGTTCCGACCACAATATTGCTCCTTAATAAATAACTTCCATCAGCATTTCTGCCATTAATGTTTATGATGAGGGGCGCTTTGTAATTAACAGGATCCCTTACTATCAAATACATGCTGTATGTGCCCGCCGGAATAGATGATAATGTAAAATTATCAGAAGCGGCCGTTGGGCTTGCCTGAGGCAGAAAAAACTTGGGCTTAAATGCCGAATTTCCTGTCCAAACAACGGTACCATCGCTTTTTCTTAATTCATAAACCACATTCCAGTTTTCATACACCGGCGCCACACCGATATTCTGCCAGTTCAGCGTCAGGTTGAATACACTGCCACTTGTGAGAGTGGTAGTCATGTTTCCCCCCGTTAATATCAGGCGGAATCCGCTAAGTTTTGAAGCTGCCATTACATTCGCCTGGAGCGCAGGATCCGATGTATTGGGGTAATTTCCATTTCCAAAGGAAGTAGCGTGATATAGTTTTATTTCATTTGGAAGATCGCATTGCTGACTTCCGCAACTGCTGATATTGGTCATTGAATTGTCCGGCTCACCCACTACCGGAGCATACTTATATTTATTCATTATAATTGGAGCAAAGGACACAGAACCTGAACCGGGATTGTACGAGCCTGGATTTTTATCAAGGATATTCGATTCTCCGGGATCGCCCCAATTGTCCCTTCGCCATCCGATCTGTCCCCATGCATTTGTTCTTGTCAGGGCATAATAGGAAACGTCGGCAGGCATTAACGAAGCACCTCCCGGGTCATAAGCTCCTGCCATGATCACATTGGGATAATTGGGAAACGCGGCGAGATTCATATCTATTAATGCCTTCAGGGTTGCAGAAGTTGCTTTTCTGCCGGTAGGTTCCGTACCGTACCAGGGCCAGGTATGCCACTCACCAAAATCACCGTACCCCCTGATATCTATATAATAAATCACATCCCTGTAGTTTTTCCCGTTATGTGAACCAGAGGCAATATGGGCCGCAACTGCATTCAGTAATGCCTGATATCTTGCCAGATAATTTGGACTGTTCCAGTTTGGAACCCATAACCCCCCTGCACTATAATACCAGTCCCGACTATTTGATGCCTCCGCCTGCATTAAATTATGAAGATATGGGGGGTATGTTAATCCACTAATCCCGCCAAGCGTATTACAGGCAGAACACATGGGCATTAATCCAAAAGAAAACATCTGCCCGGCATCTATAGCAGCATTTATTTGTTGGTCAAATTTTGTCCAGCTGTATACGCCTTGCGAAGTTTCCAATTCAACTCCCCAGTCGAACCGGTAATAAGCATTCAGGCCTTTTGTATTACCTGACGGAACCATAACGCCACCTCCCGATTGATTGTTCCATGAAACACCGTTCCAATTCTCCACCCCGCGGCCGGGTGTGATTAAATCCGTATTACTTAAAGGAATCTGCGTAAAAGAGAAGGCACTCGTTTGTGAATAACTGGAAAAACGCGAAGAAATCAGTAAACAGAGGATGATTAAAATTTGGTTGGTCTTCCTTATACTGAAGTTGGAACTTATTAAGTTCCGGGCTCTGTAGAATTTAATTCCCATAGCGCTGGATATTGGATTGAGGAATATGTATGATAAGAAACTAAAAGCTCTTTCTTATTCCGTATTTGAAGTCAAATTTCTTGCCAAAATCCGGGTCAGGAAACCATCAATTCCGGTATAACTGGCTATAAACGAATTAATTTATTGATTTCTAGCGTATAATAAGTAATCCACATTTGAGGATAACCCATAATATTTATTCACGTCAATTTTATCCTAAAATGGGAATGATATGTCTGAATTAATTTATCCAGATTTACAAAATAAGTAGATCTAAATTTGGTTTTATGAAAATTAATGCTATCGATTATTTTTCTTATAAACTTTCTTCCGGATCTGTCGTTTCTTCGGGTATATTTTTGCCAATCCGGAATTTTTCTCTCAATAATAAGTAAAGAAATAATGAATTGGTCGTTGCATACCGTTTAAACAATCTCCGGGGTTCCTGACCCAAACGATAAAGCCATTCCAATCCGGACTTCTGCATCCAAATCGGTGCTCTTTTATAAACACCCGCCAAAACCGGAAGCGCTGCCCCGATCCCAATCGTTATTCCATGAATTCTGTTTTGCATGGAAGCCATCCATTTTTCCTGTTTTGGGCAACCCAGGACGACAAAAATCAATCTGGCCCCGGATTCGTTGAACATCTGAATAATTTCTTCGTCCTCCAGTGCAGTCAGGGGTCTAAAAGGAGGGCTGTATATTTTTGCCAGGACAAGACCGGGGTATTTCTTTTCAAAATAGATCCTCGCCTTGTCCAGCATTTCCTGCGCCCCTCCATAAATACCAACGGGAATTTTCTGCCGCTCGGCGGCAATCAGCAGATCTGACAGCAAATCCATTCCCGCCACCCGGTCCTGCTTAATTCCAAATAAAAATCTTAACGCCCACCTGAGCGGTATTCCGTCCGGAGTTACCAGACTCGCACGATTTAAAATCTGGGTAAACCGGTCTGAATGGTACGCTTCCATGAGCATGTGGACATTTGCAACACACACATAGCCGGAATAGCCTTCAGAAGAAGCCTGTGAGATAATAGTTTCAACAAAAGATGAATAATCTCCCAGATTTATATTAACACCAAACAATTTCTTCCTTCTCATGAATGCTTCAATTAGATGATGATTGCGTTTTTTATCAGCCCGGACTTAACTGCTCAGGTTCTCATCCGTCCGAAGTTTTACGAAATCATATCATACCGGATGTATTATTTATTACAGACTGGTAAATATTTAAAAGTTGTATGCGGTTCTTAAGGGGTGTATATAGATTTTCATAGGTTGAAATACAATTTTTCCTGTATTGTTCCTTTCCGGCCTCGTTCAGGTTTTTCCAGAAATCCAGCCGGTTACGCAGGGAATTCTTATCATCCGCTTTAAATAACAATCCGGTTACCCCTTCGCGGACGAGTTCCGTTGGAGACCCTATATCAGAAGCAATTACAGGACAACCCGCGGAGAAAGCCTCTGTAATTACCAGCCCGAATGTTTCAAAACATATCGAGGGAAAAATCAGGGCCGTGCTGGCGCTCAAAGCTGCTTTTACACCTTCTTTACTGAGGTTGCCGACATATTGAATATTGGAATTCCCGGAGCAGGTTTCCCTTATCATATCCGATAAAGGTCCGCTGCCGGCAATAACCAGTTCATGAGGGCTGTTTTTAAATGCCTCAAGTAAAACATGAATGCCTTTTTCTTCCGATAAGCGACCGATAAACGAAAAATGACTGCCTCTTTTAGCAGGTAAAACGACCGTATTAACTGAAAAGTTTGGCTTTACAGCAAACTTTTCCGGAGGCAGGTCCAGGTAACTTTTATTTTCGGTGAATAATTTTTTAACCGAACCCGTAGGCACTATATACAGGTCCACTTTATGCCAGGTTCCTAATTTTTTGTGAAAGTAAACTACAAAAGCCATCCAGAAACTTTGGAAAAAAGAATTGTGGTATACTTTTTTTTGAACAGCCAGCCAGGGAAATCCCCTTTTATCAATACTGCCGGTAAATAGTTTGCCCTTATGCACTAAAGTAGCAGAAGGGCAAAGAAGGCGGTAATTGGGTACATTGATAACAACCCGGACTCCCAGTTTTTTTGCCACCCGAATGATTATGGGTCCTGTAGCATAATGCCAGTTATATATCTGGATAATATCCGGTTTAAACCGGAAAATGATCCGCTTTACCTTCCCTGCTACACTGATATTCCAGATTGACAGGAGGAATTGAACAGCTCCCCTCCAGCCGGTTAAATTGCGAAAAGTAATTGCTCTTACATCCTCTGTTTGTTTCAATAGTTCAAACTCCTGTTCAAATACCTCATCTTCCCCTCCCCTTAACCTGTAATAACTGTGAATAAGGATTATTTTCACGATTATTTAATTATGCTGTTAATATCACTTATCAGAGCCGCGGCAATTTTATCGGAGCGAAAGATTTCTGCAGAGCACAATGCATTTTTAGAAAACCGGTCATAATCATTTAATATTCTGTAGATACATTCCATATACTCATCATCGGCAAAGGTAACCGGCAGTAAAAAACCGTTTACATTATTCTTTATAATCCGGGCAATGTCACCAACATCTGTTGAAATTACAGGAACTCCTACCGAAAGAGCCTCTGCAATAGCCATTGGCATTCCCTCCAGCGAAGAAGCCATCAAAAGAATTTTTTTGGTAGAATTTGCTTCCACCATATCTTCATTTTTCAATTCTCCAAGAAAAATTATTTTATTCTCCAAGCCTAAGATAGAAACAAGTTTTTTCAGTGTGCCTTCAAGAGTACCGGTACCGGCAATATAAAACGGGTTTTCATTTTGAACCGACTCCGGAAGCCCTGCATACATTCTTATCAGCCTGTCTATATTTTTGACCTTCTCCAGCCGCCCTGAAAAAACCAATCCGCTTCGTTCTGAATTGACCTTTATTTTTACCGAATGTAATACGGGGTTGAAAATTTTTGGAATTCCTTTTCGTTCAACACCTACCGTATACATCAGGCTTGCTGTTCTTATTATACGTTGTTCCATCCGGTCAAATACCGATTTAAAATATTTGCCGTACCAATACCTGGAATGCGACATTGGATTGGAATTCCCATGGAAAATATGGATAAAGGGGATTTTACCGAACGAAACTATATAGGACCCTTCAGGAACGTGAGATAAAATAACATCACAACCGTTTAACTGCTTTTTTTTCCCAAGCAGGTATAAAAGAAATATAAATCTTTGAGGAATGACTTTAATGCTTTCCAGCCAACCGGGAAGCACCATATAGCTAACATCAAATTCTTCCTGCATAAACGGATCCAGGTTCTTGATGAAAGGGGCAACTCCGCCATAAGACATTTTTATAGAAATGCTGTTAACAATACCTAGCCTACGTTTTCCCATTTTTTCAATTTAATCGCATTCCGTATGAAACCTGACGTTTCCGGAATTGCATTGGGTACCCTTCTGATTCTTATCAGAATGCAGCGCTACGCTGTATATGGTCTGGATAAAGACCCGATTTTTTACTCTGGTACCAGGTCACAAAATGATCTATGCCATTTTTCAGGTCAAATTGGGGATTATACCCTATTTCCCTTCTGGCCTTTTCTATATCCGCATAGGTGACCTGTACATCACCAGGCTGCATGGGTTTCATATCCAGTATAGCCTTTTTACCCAGCCTGTCTTCTATAGTTTTTATCAGATCATTTAATAATATGATCCTTGATTCTCCGAGGTTATATAACTTGAAGCTTTTCATTTTGTGCAACGCGCAATCAATACCATCTGTAATGTCGCTTATATAGGTATAATCTCGTCCCGTACTGCCATTTCCAAAAACAGGTATCGGTTTATCTTCATCAATAAACCGCGTGAACTTATGGATGGCCAGGTCGGGGCGTTGCCTTGGTCCAAAAACAGTGAAAAACCGGAGGCAGGTAATATCAAATTCATACAGGTGGCAATACACATGACAAAGCAATTCGCCACTTTTTTTCGTACTTGCATACGGTGAAATGGGGTTATCCACGAAATCCGTTTCAGCAAAAGGTGTTTTCGTGTTATTCCCGTAAATTGAAGAAGAAGATGCAAACAGCATTTTCGTAATTCCATTTTCCCGCATACATTCCAGGATGTTAACGGTACCCATAACATTTGTTTGGTAATAATCACCTATGTTTTCTATCGAAGGCCGGACACCTGCCTTGGCTGCCAAATGGATTACGACTTCAATTTTGTATTGGTTAAATATATCATTTAAAAAATCTTTTTCCAGAATATCTCCTTCATGGAAAGAAAACCGGTTATTTCCAATTAAACCCTCAATATTTTGCATTTTAAAATGACGCGGATAAAACGGATCAAAATTATCCAGTCCAACCACATAATGGCCATTTGAAACCAGTTTTTCCGAAGTGTGGGAACCTATAAATCCGGCAGCGCCGGTTATCAGAATATTCATTTCATCATTTTAAATTCCGTGTAATACTAAATTCCCAAAAGACCGTCTTACCCAATTAATCATTTCTTGCTTTCAGATTTAAATTTCGATATATATCAATATATTCTGTCGTTTTCTTTTCGAGATCAAAATTTTCCCAGACATATTTTTGCGCGTTTTCTCCCAATTCCCGCAAAAGATTCCTGTTATTATATAAATTAGTGATTCTCTCCTTCAATTGATTTTCATTGCGTGGATCAATCAAATACCCGTTGTAATTATCTTTTACCACCTCATCTGTACCTCCTCCCCGGGTAGCCAGAACCGGTTTACCTGAGGCCATATATTCAATTATGGAGTTGGATATCCCTTCACCATGATTTTCAGTGTTCGTCATTAAAACTCCGATATCTATGATCTGAAGTATAGACTCAATATCATCTCTTTTCCCGGTAAATATTATTTGCCGGTCCCTCAACAATTTTTCA
>DHWT01000101.1:0-5103 GCA_002413325.1 Chitinophagaceae bacterium UBA5175
ATTTTTTTCAGGTCGGCGCCCTGTTTTTTTGCCAGGGCCACATAAAAAGCCAGGAGAATAAAACCCGTGGCATTGATCGTCATCGAAGTGGTAATTTTTTCCAGTGAAATGCCGGCAAATAATTCTTCCATATCCCGGACCGAATTTATTGCAACGCCCACTTTGCCGACTTCGCCTTCCGCCAGGGGATGGTCACTGTCGTACCCGATCTGGGTAGGCAGGTCGAAAGCCACACTCAAACCGGAAACCCCCTGGCCCAGAAGGTAATGATATCTTTTATTGCTTTCAGCAGCGGTGCTGAAACCGGCATATTGCCGCATGGTCCAGCGTTTCGAACGGTACATATCCGGTCTTATGCCCCGCGTATAGGGAAATACGCCGGGATCTTCCCGGTCCCCGCCGGCATCTGCCGGTTTATATAACGGACGTATTTCGATGCCTGAATCGGTATAAATTTTTTTTTCCATGGATCTCGTTCAAACTATGGCAAAGTACCCGAATTTTTGTTGCTGCAGCATTCAATTATTTAGGTTTCCGGAAATATTGCTTTCCGTATTTTCGTTAACAAGTAAAATTTAGCAGATGCTTAGTACGAATGAAATGATCATTTCCATTGTTTTTGCAGTCAGTCTGGCCGGTATCCTGGCTTATGTTTTCTGGATTCAGCGCAAACAGGCAAAATCCGGAATGCCCGTCACAAAATCAGAAGGATCCGTTGCGGCGACACCGCTGAAGTTGCAGGCTTATGAGCGGCTGGTCCTGCTGGCAGACCGGATTGCCCTGCCCAACCTCATCAACCGGTGCAACCAGCCGGGACTTAATGTGCGTGAAATGCAGAACCTGCTGGTACAAACCATCCGCCAGGAATTCGATCACAATATTACCCAGCAGATTTATGTAAGCCCCGAAGCCTGGGATGCGATCCGCAACCTGAAGGAGCAAAACCTGCTGATCATCAACCAGGTTGCTTCCTATCTGCCGGATGCAGCCACCGGGCAGGATCTCAATAAAAGCCTGCTTGAAATGGTCATGCAGAATCCCAAGGCCTCCCTGCACCATGTGGTTTCCGATGCCCTGAGTTTCGAAGCGAAGAAAGTCCTTTCTTAGGCTGAATGCCTGACTCTTGATTCATAACTCATAGCGGCCAACATCATCAACAAATTCTTAAACCCACGCATCAGACTTTGACCTTATGGGTGAAGAACGTAAATTTGCCATTCAAGTCTTATTATGGAAACAGTAGTGGAATCACCCCTGCAATTCAGCCCCCAGGCCGTGCAGGAGATCAGGCGGCTGATGGATGAACCGGGTTTTGACAAAAATAATTTTCTCCGCATCGGTGTAAAGGGAGGTGGCTGTTCCGGTCTTTCCTATATACTGGGCTTTGATAAAAAACAGGAATCGGATCAGATTTTTGAATCCAACGAGCTCACATTTATTATGAACCCGTCGCATGGTATCTATCTCTCCGGAATGGAAGTTCATTGGGAAGACGGTCTCAATGCCCGGGGTTTCCGTTTCAATAATCCCAATGCTTCCAAGACCTGCGGCTGCGGGACTTCTTTTGCCGTATAGAAAGAACATACTGGCTTAACCCCAAACACAGCATTCTCTAAACACCATAGTCGTTCAGCTTTAGGCGTTCGGCGTATTAACCCTGACCGTATCATCCCCTTCTCCCTGATGACGGGTATCCACTTTGCGATAGGAAAGAAAGAATACCACCGGAAAAATCAGTAGTGAAAATATCGTGGCGCAGATCAGTCCGCCGATAACTACCCGGGCCAGGGGCCTGGAACTTTCAGAACCAATACCGGCCGACAAAGCCGCAGGCATTAAACCGATGGTTGCCATAAGCGCGGTCATCAATACGGGACGGATCAGTGAATTCACACCCCGTTTTACAGCCGTATACAAGGGATTTTCGCCCCGCAGCTTTTCCAGATTTTGTTTAAAAGCTGTTATCAGCAATACGCCTTCCAGTATACAAATTCCGAATAATGCGATAAATCCGATACCGGCAGATATACTGAAGTTAGTTCCCGTTAACAATAAGGCAAAAACGCCACCAACCACGGCGAAGGGCACATTTAAAAATACCAGTCCTGCATCTTTCAGGTTTCCGAACATGATGAATAATAAAAGGAATATGAGCAGGAGACTGATGGGTACCACTTCCATCAGTCTTTTCGATGCCCTTTGCTGATTTTCAAAATCTCCCTGCCATACCATATTGTATCCTTTTTTCAGCTTTACCTGTTCATCCACTTTTTCCTGGGCCTCTTTGATGGCGGAACCCATATCCCTGCCGGCAATAGAAAACTTAATGGCAGAATATCTTTCATTATCGTCCCGGAAAATCAGACATGGACCGGTTTTTTGGGTGATCGTCGCAATTTCTTTTACAGGGACTTTGGATCCTGAAGAAGTAGGCACCTGCAAATTTCCGATGTCTTCATCAGAAGTCCTGAATGCTTCCGGAAACCGGATACGGATATCAAAGCGGCGGACACCTTCATATAATTCGGTTACTGCTTTCCCCCCGATGGCCATTTCAATCACTGCATTGGCATCAGCGGTGGAAACGCCATACAGGGCCATGCGGCTCTGGTCGAGGTCGATATCCAGTTCCGGCTGACCAATATTGCGGATCACGCCCAGGTCTTCTACCCCTTTTACATTTTTGAGAATTTTATATACTTCATCAGACTTGTTCTCCATATAGTTGAGGGAATCTCCAAATATTTTAACGCAGATGGATCCCTTGACGCCGGATACGGCCTCTTCCACATTATCCATAATAGGCTGGGAGAAGTTCAGCTCTGCGCCGGGAATCGTGGATAAGGATTTACGCATCTGTTCAATCAACTCCTCTTTGGAAATCTTCGGGTTCCAGTCTTCCTGCGGATACAGTGACACGTCGAATTCGTTATTGTAAAATCCGGTCACATCGGTCCCGTCATCCGGCCGCCCGGTCTGCGATACCACTTTGCGCACTTCCGGAAACTGCATCATGATCGAACGCATCTGGTTTGCCACCTGGACCGATTTATCCAGTGAAATACTATAGGGCATGGTAGCCCGTATCCAGATGGAACCTTCATTCAGTTCGGGCAGAAATTCCGTCCCCAGGAATTTAAAAGCATATAAACCCACCACGATCACAACGGCAGCAATACCCAGCGACAGTTTTTTATTGCGGAACACAAACCGGAACCCATTCAGGATCCACCTGGTCATGACATGGGTAAATGGATTGTGTTTTTCCCTCACGTTTTTATTCAGCAGGGCATTGACAAGCACCGGCACCAGGGTCAGGGTAAATATCAGCGCACCCAGCAGGGCGAACCCAAGGGTATAAGCAAGGGGGGAGAAAAGTTTTCCTTCCACTTTCTGAAATGAGAAGATGGGCAGCAGCGCGGTGATGATGATGACTTTGGAAAAGAAAATGGCTTTTGCGAGTTCCGCACCTTTTTTCTTGATCATACCCATCTTGGCCAGTTTGTTAAACCGTTCCATGCTATGGGCTTTGGCCTGCTGATCCAGCATCACGAACAATCCTTCCACCATCACGACGGCACCGTCGATGATAATGCCGAAATCGATGGCGCCCAGTGAAAGCAGGTTCGCCGACATACCCATGAAATGCAGGCAGATAAAGGCAAACAATAAAGAAAGCGGAATGATCATCGATACGATCAGCGTCGTTCGCCAGTTGAACATGAACAGCGAAACGATCAGCGTAACGAGCAGGATCCCTTCTATCAGGTTATGCATCACCGTATGGGTGGCATAATGGATCAGTTCCTCGCGGTTATAAAAGGGGACGATTTTTACGTCCGGTGGTAACACCCGGTCGTTCAGTTTCTGGATTTTTAATTTCAGGGCCTTAATCACTTTATCCGGATTTTCTCCCTTGCGCATGAGTACGATCGCTTCCACGGCATCCTGTTCATCAGTCACCCTGCGCGTTTTATTACTGTCAACTGCATCGGACCTGCCCACTTCTCCCAGCCGGGGTAACCCGGAAACCTCCACTTCAGCAATATCCTTCACCAATACGGGCAAGCCGTTGATATTGGTTATGAAAATATTTCTGATCTCATTGATATCGTTCAGTAATCCAATACCGCGGACGATATAGGCCTGGTTGTTTTTCTTGATCACATCCCCGCCGATATTGATATTGCTTTTGTTTACGGCCATGTATACGTCGAGCGGTGTGATACCAAGCCCCGTTAATTTCTGGGGGTTCACCTGAATTTCATACGATTTAACCGTGCCGCCGAAACTCACGATATCGGCGATGCCCGGCACAGAGCGTAGTTCCCTGTCTACTGTCCAGTCCTGCAGGGTTTTCAGTTCCCTCGGATCCCGGAAAGAACTGGCCAGTGTATAACGGAATATTTCACCGGTCGGGCCAGTGGGAGGCTGCACCTGCGGAACAATATTATCCGGCAGTGTCGCATTCTGGATCATGGTGTTCACCTGCGTGCGCGCATAAGCATCCTGCACATCATCTTCAAAAATCAGTTTTACTACAGAGAGTCCAAAAATGCTTGTAGAACGCAGGCTGGTTTTACGGTTCACCGGATTCAGTGCGATCTCTATGGGAATGGTTACGAATTTTTCAACTTCTTCGGCACTCCGGCCCGGCCATTGGGTAATTACGGTAATTTCCGTATTGGTTACATCCGGGAAAGCCTCGATGGGCATATTGATAAAAGTCATCACGCCGTAGATTACCAGGATGATCGTGGCGAAATAAACGAAGTATTTATTTTTAAGGGAAAAAGCCAGAATACTCTTTAAAGTCTTGTTCATCAAATGCAGATTTAAACTAGCTGTTCAGTTCCTGGTAAATCAATAAGGCCTGTGTGCCGATCAGGTGTTCGCCTTCCGTTAGTCCTTCTGAAATATAAGAACGTTCCCCAACCGTATTCAATACCTGCACCGGACGAATTGTGATATCGGAGGGGGATTTATATATCAGCACATAATATTGACTGTGATCGAAGATCAGCCCCCGTGAAGGTATGCTGATCATTTTTTTGTTCTCTGTTGTATTCACCACGACACTGGCAAACATTTCGGGTTTTAGCA
>DHWT01000101.1:5360-5571 GCA_002413325.1 Chitinophagaceae bacterium UBA5175
TTAGCAGGTAACCCGGGTTGGACAAAACGATCCGCAGCTTCATTACCTTATTGGAAGGATCCAGTACATTCATAATCTTGTCTATTTTACCCCTGAAAATTTTTCCGGGATAGGAGAGGGTGGTGATGTCGACACTGTCGCCGGTTTTTACGAAAGAAATATTGGATTCGTACACATTCGCCATCACCCATACATTTTTCAGGTCAGAGAT
>DHWT01000052.1:0-12408 GCA_002413325.1 Chitinophagaceae bacterium UBA5175
ATACCAAATACACCAGCAAGGACGGGGTGGTAACCGAGGCGGAGGAGGGTTTTATCGGTTTTACCGTGGATCCCCATTTTGAAGAGAACCACTGGGCTTATTTATATTATGCGCATCCGACCATCTCCAAACATGTACTGTCCCGCTGGGAAATACGGAATGATAAACTGGTGCCCGGTTCAGAAAAAATCGTGCTCGAAATACCTACGCAAAGGGAGGTATGTTGCCACACGGGTGGCGGCATGACCTGGGATCAGGCCGGTGACCTCTATCTGGCCGTCGGGAACAATACCGGCAATGTGGCTGAGAAATCCCAGACCGATGAACGTCCCGACCGTAAAAACTGGGACGACCAGCGGGGATCCGGCAATACCAATGACCTGCGCGGAAAAATATTACGCATACATCCGGAACCCGATGGAACCTACACCATCCCGGAGGGAAATCTCTTCCCGAAGGGAACGCCTAAAACCAGACCTGAAATTTATGTCATGGGAGACCGGAACCCCTGGCGCCCTTCCATCGACACTAAAACCGGGTGGCTTTATTGGGGAGAAGTGGGCCCGGATGCGAATGAAGACACGAAGACCACCCGTATGGGCATGGATGAATTCAATCAGGCCCGTGCGCCCGGTTATTTCGGATGGCCGTATTTTATTGGTGAAAATGTGGCTTATCCCATGTATGATTATGTGCATGATTCGGTTTATCCGGGACAGGATCCTGCTAAACCGGTCAATCATTCTGTCAACAATACAGGCCTGACGGAATTACCGCCGGCCCAGCCTGCATTCATTGCCTATCCCTATCGCAATTCGGAGAAATATCCGCTGGTGGGTTCGGGCGGCAGATGTGCCGTTGGCGGACCGATTTATCATCGTACGAATTTCAAAACTGCAAAACGCCCCTTTCCCGGATATTATGAAGGAAAATGGATCGTGGCCGATCTGTCGCGCGGCTGGATCATGGCCATCAGCATGAAGAAGAACGGCGATTATAAATCCATGGAAAAGTTCCTGCCTTCCTACCAGCCGATCGAACCCATAGATATCAAATTCGGACCTAACGGTGACCTCTATGTGCTGGAATATGGCAGCAACTGGTTCCGGAAAAGTGATAATTCGAAACTGGTGCGTATTGAATTCAACTCGGGCAACCGCACACCCGTCGTACAGGCTTCTGCCAGCGTAACCGGAGGTACCGTACCGCTGACCGTTCAGCTCTCTTCCAAAGGAACAAAGGATGCTGACGGAGACTCGCTGAAATATGAATGGAAAATAACGGATGCCGGCGGTAAAACAACGATGACCTATAACACACCGGATCCCACAGCCGTGTTTAATCAGCCGGGTGCATACACAGCCACACTGACAGTCACAGACCCCGGCGGAGCTAAAAACAATCAGTCATTAAAGATCATTGCCGGCAATGCCCCACCGGAAATCAATCTAAACATATCCGGTAACAGGACCTTCTTTTTCCCAGGTATGCCGGTTGCCTATGATATCAAAGTCACGGATAAAGAAGATGGTCTTATCGATCCGCGGCAGGTGGCGGCCAGTATAGATTACACTTCGGAAGGTTTCGATTATGCAGAACTGGTCCAGGGACAGCGCAGCGTGGACGCATCCACTCGGTTTGCAGTTGCTCAGGCAATGATTAATAAAGTGGACTGCAACAACTGCCATCACCTGGATACCAAATCCGTTGGGCCCATGTTCATCGAAATCGCAGAAAAATATAAATCGAAACAGGCTTGGGCGCTGGATTCCCTGCCCAGGAAAATCCGGTCCGGCGGCAGTGGTGTATGGGGAACGGTGAATATGCCTGCACATCCTGCAATTTCACTGAACGACGCCCATATCATCGTCAATTATATCCTCAACAGCAATCAGAAAACGATCCGCACGCTGCCCTTAAAAGGCCGTTATACGCCAAAAATTCCTGAAGGAGATAACGGGAAGGGAAACCTCGTGATCCGGGCAGCTTACACCGATAAAGGTGCAAAATCTTCCGAGCCGCTCACTACAGAAGAAGTAAAAATTTTGCGCAGCCAACAGATCAGTCCGGGTACGGCCGATATCATACATCATGCGGAGACCAGTCTTCAAACCATGTTTGCCGTTTCGCTCAATGTGATTCCGAAATCGGGCGGTTATATCGGGTTTAAACAAATCGATCTCACCGGCATACAGCAACTGGTGATATATGCCACAGCTTTCCCTTCCGAGGGATATGCCGGCGGAACGGTGGAAGTCAGGCTGGATGATCCGGCCGGCGAATTGCTGGGTCAGGTGCAGCTGGAAGCAGTGAACCCTTTCTGGATGGCGGCTGATTCCGCGCAGAACGCGGGGGGCGCGAAAACGAAGGCAACAAAGTCAATGGCGGCTCCCAAAAAGACAGGCAAACCCATGCGGAAAATTCCGGATGATTTTAATCCCTTTGCGGGTGCCGGTCTGAAAACTGATGTCAAACCGGAGCATGGGTTTCATGATCTGTACTTCGTTTTCAAAAACGATAAAGCAAAAGCAGGGCAGCCATTGATGTCTGTATCGAATATCCGGTTTAATAATGTGAAGACGCCCTAAACGGGTCATCGATTTATTATAAAAAGCAAAAGCATTTACTCATTTTAAAATATGCACCATGTATAACAGGAGAACGTTTTTCAGGAATTCCGGGGCCCTGGCCCTGGGCGGACTTATATTATCCGGCAAAGGCTATGCGTCTGTATTTGGAAATTATGCCATGCACCCGGTCGGATTGCAACTATATACCCTGGGTGGAACCATTGATCAGGATGTGCCCGGCACCCTTAAAAAAGTTGCAGAGATCGGCTATAAAGACGTTGAATCCGCTTTCAGTGTTAAAGGGGGCTACTACGGGATGACTTCTAAGGAATTTGCGAAAATGACAAAAGACATGGGCCTGTCCTGGGTATCCCACCATACGATTGGCGCTCCTTTTAAGATGCCACCGGGCGGATTTAAAGTGCCCGCCGGCATGGATACGACCCGGCTTCACCAGCTGAGGAGTATGCCACCAATGAAAAATTTAAAGGAGAACTACCAGCAGGTTATCGATGAAGTGGCAGAAGGGGGCCTGAAGTACCTGGTATGCGCTTCCATTCCACTCGGCAACTCCGATGAAATTCACCAGGCGATTGATATATTGAACCGCTCCGGTGAAGCAGCCAAAAAAGCAGGGGTCACGCTTTGTTATCACAATCATACGCATGAATTCGAAACGGTTGACGGAATGGTTCCCTATGATATGCTGCTTACACAGACCAGCCCGGATATTCTTAAAATGGAACTCGACCTGGGCTGGGCAACCAAGGCCGGGGCGGATCCCGTTGAACTTTTCAAAAAGAATCCGGGACGTTTTCCTTTATGGCATGTGAAGGATATCAGCGCTGACCAGAAAATACCCACTGAAATCGGAAATGGAACGGTTGATTTCAAAAGGATATTCGCCGCGTCGAAGGAATCGGGCATGCAGTATTTCTTCGTTGAGCAGGACGGGGCCACTCACCCGATTGAAAGTATTACAGCCAGTTACAAAGACCTGACGACGAAAATCCTGGTCTAAACGGAAAAAATCCATAAGACCCGTTATCATTTCATGGAAGAAATTCCACGTAAGCGATGCATTTGAAAAACGGCCGGATGCTTTTGGGAAATTATTATAGGTTGCCTGTTTCAATAATGAAATATCTTTGTACTGGATATAAATTGAATTATATGAAAAAAGGACCAACACAGGGGAAAGACGAACCCAAAAAAGCAGATAAATTCCCGCTTCCGGTTTATTCTGATGAAGAAGATATTTACAGTAAGGAAAAAAAAGTCGTGTTTGAAGAAGGGGACCTGATTGATGAAAAAAAATTAAAATTGAAGGAACAAATTCCCGGCAATGATCTGGATATTCCCGGTTCTGAACTGGATGATGTGGACGAGGAAATCGGGGAAGAGGATGAAGAAAATAACTATTACAGCCTGGGTGGCGAAAGGCATGAAAACCTGGAAGAAGATAACGGATAGAAGATCATTCTTCATCCGTTTATTGAAAATAGATGCCGCCATTCTGAATAAACTTTCGGATTGAGGTTGCTGATTACATATTCTAAAAACCCACAATGCATTTTTTGTACAGGGCTTTGATCTTTATAAGCCTGACTGTGTTCACAGTTTGCTACTCATGCAGCGCTCAAAACAAAAGCAAAAAAGGAGTTGAGCAGGCAATGAAAAAATACGATCTCCTGATTTTAAGTATGAATACAGATTCCATCGCCCGGCTCTATACACCGGATGGAGAGCTGGGAAATATGGCCAGGGGCAGGGATTCCATCCGGAATTTCTTAAACGGCTTTAAAAATTTTAAAGTGTTATCCCAGGTTTCCGAAACTAAAATTATTTCTATCGAACAGGACACTGCCATCCTGACCGGTACCTATAAACAAACCGTGATTGTACCTGTAAATGACACAGTCATGGCAAAGGGATTGTTTACTGTAAAATGGATCTGGCTTAAACAAGACGGATGGCATATTCAGCGGATGGATACGCAGCCGGTCAAATAATGTATTCTTTAGACTGAAGGAATACAAATTCACCTCCAATTATAATGCGGAAGCAACTGTTTAGAAAGTTTGCGTGTCATGCTAAAGGCACATGAATCAGAAAAAGTTGCTAAATGACTGCCTGAAAGGGAAAGCCTCGGCCCAGCGTGAACTGTACACGCATTTTGCCCATGCGATGCTGGGCCTGTGCTATCGGTATACCAAATCCATGGCTGATGCAGAGGATGTGTTGCAGGAAGGCTTTATAAAAGTGTTTAAAAATCTGCATCAGTTTAACGGATCCGGCGAACTGGGTGCTTGGGTAAGGAGAATCATGGTGAACACGGCTATTAATTACCTTAAAAGTCAAAACCATTATCAATATGATCTTTCTTTCGCCGACAAAAGCCTCCATCCGGTTTCTGACGAAAATCCTGAACTGATTTTAAATGCAAAGGAACTGGCTGACCTGATCAGGCAGTTGCCCATCGGTTATCAAACCGTATTCAATATGCATGCAGTGGAAGGCTATTCGCATGTCGAGATCGGTAAAATTTTAGGCGTTCATGAAGGTACGTCCAAGTCGCAGTATGCCCGGGCCAGGGCTTTGCTGATCAGCTGGATTACCAGGAATTCTATGGATCATAAAACGGGCATCTATGCACGAAAATAATTTTGAAAAACAGGTCCGTGAAAAAATGGATCATCTGGGCTTTGACCCTTCCGATGGTGTATGGGCAGGTGTGAACAATGAAATCAGGAAGGAGAAGAGACGCCGCAGACCGTTGTTCTGGTTATTCTTTCTTTCAGGCCTTTTGCTTGCCGGCGGCGGTTATTATTTTATTTCGGGTAAAAATAATTCAATACCGGTTGCAAAGGACAGACTACAAAATAAGCCGGATAAAAAACAGGAAATGCAGCCTATTTATCAGGATAACATCAGCATGAATGATAAAAGCAAAGAAAATAAAGTTCCCCCGAATGTATTTGCCGGAAATGCCAAAGCAGGAGGCCTGCCTCATCCCTTTCTAACCGTTAAAACGGGAGACCATAATCTGAGGGGACCGTCCGGTCATCGTTTTGGTCAAATCGTGAAAAGCAGTTTCAGTGAGAAAGGCTTACAAGATTCCATCCTGTTGAATGCCGGAGGGGATGAATTCAAGGCGGGCAGTGACGCGGAAACGGAAAGACCATCAGATTCTTCCGTGGGGAGGAATTTGAACGGACTTGCAGCGGGTAAGATTCCTTCGGCAGATTCGGCTGGTGGTGGAGGGAAATCCGGCGAAAATAGACATCACAAAAAATCATCCTCCTGGAAAACCGGGTTTACGGGAACTGCCGGTATTTCATCGATCAGTCAGGGTTTGTTACATTCTGCGAATACGGCTTATCCGGCTTATCTGGTGAATGCTCCATCAGGGTCCCCGGCCGGACCGGGTGTTTTGTACAAATCATCGGATTTAAAACCCGGCTTTGCTTTCGGCGCCGGCGTTTTTGTGTACAGGAATCTGTCTAAACGGATTTCGTTTTCGGCAGGTATAAATTATCGTTATTATTCAACAAAAATTAACACGGGCAACCGGGTGGACAGTTCGGTCTCCGTCTATACCGCTTCTGTGCAGGCATCGGCTGTAAACAGTTTTTACAGAAATGGCATAGACCAAACATATACCAATCAATATCATTTTATTGAATTGCCTTTAGCCGTTAACTTTCAATTGAACAGGAGCAGTAAAACGCCCGTAATCTGGGAAGCAGGTTTCTCAATGGCCTACCTCGTAAGCAGCAATGCCCTGTATTTCGATCCGTATTCAAATGTGTACTATAAAACCAACCAGCAGTTCAATAAAGCCCAGTTAAATACGGCAACGGCGATCCTGGTCGGCTTCCGGCTGGATCATGCTGAACTGCAGGTGGGTCCACAGGTTCAATACGGAATGACAGGACTTGTAAACAGCAGTTCCCCCGATCCGCAGCATCTTTTCTATTATGGGCTGAAGATTTCCCTGATTCCCCGGAAAAAATAAAAATGACATGCAACGTTTTGTATCGTTTTCCGGTCAACTGCAAAACTGCATTTATGAAAAGAGGATTTTGGTTCTTTGGCAGGTTCTGCTTCCCGGTTTTGTTTGCATTTCTATTTGCCGGATGCATGAAGGATAGGATTACAAAAACCTACCAGATCAGGACGCCGGTATACGAATCGCTGTCAAAGTACAGGGAAGGAATTAAAAGTCAGCCGCCTGCCGGAATTTCGATTACCGGGAAAATCACGGTGGCAGGAAAATATATTTATTTATCAGAGCCTTACAAAGGCATTCATGTGGTTGATAACAGCAATCCTTCACGCCCGGTTAATGTTTCATTCATTAACATTCCCGGGAATGAAGACATGGCGGTTCGCGGGAATACCCTGTATGCCGATGCATACGGCGACCTGGTCACTTTTGATATCAGTGATCCGCTGCATGTGGTTGCAAAAAATTTCACAACAAATGCATTCCCGGATCACAGTATCTATTTTGCCGGGGACGCCCTCAATCGGGGAACGATGCCCGATCCGGATTCCATCAACGTGATTATTGGCTGGACCACCCGGGATACAACAGTTAATTATGATCCCGGCAGTAATGTCTACCCCGTATTTTATGCCGGCTGTGCCTATTGTGCATCTGTCGCATCCAACATGTCCGCTTCGGCAGATGTAAAAGGAAATCCGGTTGGCACAAATGGTTCGATGGCGAGGTTCAGCATCATCAATAACTACCTTTATACGGTAGGTAATAATAATCTGTCGGCTTTTGATATCAGCGAGCCTTTTACTCCGGCTTATACGAGCTCTGTGCTGGTCGACTGGCACGTGGAAACAATCTACCCGTTAAAAGACAAATTGTTTGTTGGCACCAATAACGGCATGTATATGTATGATGTGCTGAATTCGCCTGATAAACCTTCGTTGATTGGTTCGTTCACCCATGTCAGGGCCTGTGATCCGGTAATTGCAGACGGTGATTACGCTTATGTGACACTGAATGATTCAAGTGCCTGCCTTGGGTCTAACAACCAATTGCAGATTGTCGACATAAAGGATCTGGGAAATGCTTACCTGGTGAGAACTTACCTGCTTACCCATCCGATGGGTCTTTCAAAAGACGGAAATAATTTATTTGTATGTGATTCGCGGGACGGGCTGAAAATATTCAACGCCTCGGATGTGAATAACCTGCAATTGATAAAGCAATTGAAAGACGCGGTCGTGTATGACGTTATAGCAGAAAACGGATTGGCCATCGTGGTGGCTGCTGATGGTCTTTACCAGTATGATTATTCTGATCCGGGCAATATTCATTTGATAAGCAAACTTTAAAACCTCATCATGTCTGCAATCAAACGATTCATGCTGTTATACATCCTGACGGGAATAGCCGGAATTTCCTATGCACAGCAAAAAAGTATCGAAGAACGGTGGCAGTTCCGTTCTTTCCTGAATGTGGGCCTGCTGGAGGGACAGGCCGGCTCTGCCTTCCAGTTGCAGGCGATTGGCGGTGCCGGTTATAAGTCCTGGTTTGCCGGGGCAGGAGTGGGGCTTGATTATTACAGATTCAGGACGATACCCTTGTTTTTGGACATACGGAAGGAATTCGGAAAGAGCAGCAATAAACTATTTGTCTATACAGATGCGGGTACCAGTATCAGCTGGGTTACAGACAATGAAAAAATGCAATATGCAGCGGGTGGCCAGTTTGGCAACGGGTTTTATACTGACCTGGGATTCGGGTATAAAATAGCGGCGGGAAAAAATAATAACTTCCTGATCAGCCTCGGGTATTCATACAAAAAATTAACGGAAACCTATCAGAATCCGGTCTTGTATTATTTGCAATTTCTACCTCCGAATGGGCAGATGGTACCTCCCAACGGGCAGACGGATCGGATTGATTATAATCTGAACAGGCTCAGTATTAAAATGGGCTGGGAGTTTTAGTTTGTCAAAACATAACCCCTGGATCCGGCACATTAATAACACAGTTACCCGGGTCCGGTGATACGGATTCCGGCTCACTTATTTTAATCCGTATACAATTACCTCGTTTGAAAAAGTTGCCAGGTATACATGACCGTTAGCAATGGTAGGCGGGGAAAACTTGGCAAAGTTACCCACTTCGTCGCCCAGGGTCTGATTGCTATTCCAGAGTTCTTTCGTGACATCATTTGCATCAAATGCCCTTAATATGCCAGGACTGTTCACATGTCCGGCATCGCCGCTGCTGGCATAGGAAGCCCAGAGAATACCGGTTCCATCCAGGGAACCGTTCGAGGAAACAGAAAGATCCGCTCCGCTTCCCCCGGACGGCCCACTTACGTTTGAAACGATCTGGGTGTTCTCAAATGTATTGCTGGCCCGGTTAAAGGAAAGCGCGCGTAACTGATCATTTTCAGACCATACATATACAAATTCATGGGCGCTTCCCTTAAAATAGGAGGGCTGGCAATGCAGGCTGGCATTTAACGGGACGGTTTGCTGCACCTGATTTGAGGAACTGGAATATCCTCCCATATTATCCTTATCCAGCAGGTACAGATTGCCGTCTTTGCAACCCGTTAAATAATAGTTGGAATTCGGGATCAGCATGGTTCCCATAACGCCATAATCCAGGTCATTGATATTCAGGTTCAGATAATTGGTCGGGGTGAAATAACTGCTCAACAGTAAAGAGGAGCCGGAGGGCGTCAGCTTTAAGGCAGACTCTCCCCGGTTCGTGGGATCGGCCGGGTTCGGGTTTGGTGTCATTTCACTCGTTCCGTTGCTGGTGCTGGTGTACAGGTTTCCCTGTCCCACGGTTCCGTTTCCGGAAACGACATAGAGATTACCCTGCATGTCTGCAGCTACTCCCTGGCCGCTTTCCCAAAGCCCGCCATTTTCCCCGCTGGGGGTATCGTTATAAACGGTTTGCTGCTGCAGTGTTTGTGCATTATATCCCAATATCCATCCGTGATAGGGGTTCCAGTCGCAGTGGGAAGAAAAGGAAATATACACTACGCCATTGACCAGGACCAGGCCCTGCCGCTGGTTATTGCGCATGGGATCAAAGCTGACCACGTTATTGATATTTCCATCTCCGGTGCCCGGTACGCTGGCGCTGATAGCAACCGGGCTGCCGGTCTGATCCGTACCTGTTACCATATTCACAGCATGTAAATATTGCACAAATTGCGTTCCATCGGTACTCCGCGCTACGAAATACAAGGTCCGGGTGACCGAGTCGATCACCGGCGTGCCCACAATGCCGATGTTGAAATTGAAATCCTGGTAAGGGTTACACCAGCCCGATTTCATATCCCCTGAATTGGGGGGCCGCATGCCCGCCCTGGTATAATTCATTTTCCAGTACAGGCTTCCGTTATCCCCATCGTATGCATAAACCGTATTATTGACGGTCGCAATAAATACTACATTATGATAGCCGGATCCGACAGGCAGATTTCCAACAACAAGTGGCTGGGCATACACCTGGTCATCAACCGAAAGACTGAATAATTTTCCAAACTGCTGCTTATTCACGTTAGACGTGGTCAGTTTCAACTCCAGGTTATTCAATCCTGCCCTTGTATTGTCATTATGCTGGGTTACTACGGAGATATGCTGTGTGTTCGGCGGATAACCGGCAGTCGTTCCGGTCTTTTTGCAGCCCGAAAAAATAAGGGTTAATAAAACAGGGAGGGCAAATATTTTTTTCATAAGACGGTCTGTTAAGAAATAATCCGGTTAACCTGACTCAGTGATGGTCGGTCCGTTAAAAGTATTGTTTTTATTCTATTGTAAAAAGAGCTGCCCGGTTTATGTTTAATAACGGATCCTCCGGATCTGGTTATTCAGATAATCCGCCACATAAATGTTACCTGCTTTATCAGCGGCCACGCCATAGGGCCTGAAAAAAGAAGCCAGCGTATCTCTTCCATTGGATGATCCCGATGCTCCGCTTCCTGCAAATGTTGATACCACTCCATCCGGTGTGATCTTACGTATCCTGTTATTTCCTGCATCAGCGACATATATATTCCCATCCGGACCTGTGGTAATCCCGGCAGGATGTGAAAAGGATGCAGCTGGTCCCTTCCCGTTTTGAAAACCCCGGGCTGTTTTACCAGCGAGGGTGCTTACAAGACCATCCGGACTGATCCTGCGGATCAAATTATTATAGGTATCGGTCACATATAAATTACCCGCAGCATCCAGCGCGATGCCACCTGGTAAATAAAAACTGGCGGAGGACCCGGCACCGTCTTTTGCACCCGGACTGCCCTTTCCGGCAAAATTGAATACTTTTCCATCCGGACTGATTTTCCGGATGAGGTTATTCGCCCAGTCAGCCACATACAAATTCCCCGACTTGTCCACTGCGATTCCGGCCGGGTTGTCAAATCTCACCGCAGTATCCATTCCCGGAACGGTATGGTAAATCCGCTGGCCTGCAAGGGTTGTTACAAAACCATCCGGGCTGATCTTACGGATCAGGCTGTTATGGGTATCGGCTACATAAACATTTCCATTTTTATCTACTGCCAGGCCCTGTGGGTAAAAAAATGAAGCGGTATCTCCCCTGCCATCCGCCGACCCGGCGGCACCGCTGCCGGCAAGGGTTGTAACCATCCCATCTGCGCTGATCTTACGAATCAGGTTATTTCGCGAATCGGCCACATACACATTTCCGTGGTCATCGGTGGTTACTCCCATCGGGTTTGAAAAGGAAGCGGTTTCTGCATTGCCATTGACCGCGCCCATGATCCCGGATCCTGCAAATGTTGATATCGTGGGATATTTATTTTGCCTGTCGCAGGAAGTGCAGAGTAATAAGATGAAAAAAAAGAATCGCGTCCCTGATGTATTCATAAGATCTCATGATTGAAATGAACAGGCGGCATTCCGGCATGTTCATATTATTTGTATTCAGGCTGAATTATAGGTCCTGTATTTTTTGAATAATATTTTCTTTTTAACCGGAACGCCACATTCACCAGTCCGATCAGTGCAGGGACTTCCACCAGCGGACCGATCACACCGGCAAATGCCTGTCCTGAATTGATTCCGAAAACGCCGATGGCCACAGCAATGGCCAGCTCAAAATTATTTCCGGCCGCGGTAAACGATAAAGCCGCATTTTGCGAATAATCAGCACCCAGTGACCTGGCAATGAAAAAAGTGACCAGGAACATCAGGGCAAAATAAATTACCAGGGGGATGGCAATCCGTACCACATCCAGCGGAATCGAAACGATCAGTTTTCCTTTAAGGCTGAACATCGCGACGATGGTAAACAGTAAGGCAACCAGGGTAACGGGACTGATAACAGGTATGAATCTTGTTTCATACCAGGCCTTGCCTTTTATCTTTATCAAAGCAAAGCGGCTTATTATACCGGCGAAAAAAGGAATACCCAGGTAGATCATCACGCTGTTGGCAATCTGGCCGATACGGATAGGTACCGTCAGACTTTTCAAACCAAAATAAGGAGGCAGAACGGTAATAAACAACCAGGCGAAAAAACTGTAAAAAAGAACCTGGAAAATGCTGTTCAGGGCGACCAGTCCGGCTGCATATTCCCGGTTGCCATCGGCCAGTTCATTCCAAACAATCACCATTGCAATGCAGCGGGCAATACCGATCATGATCAGCCCCACCATGTACTCCGGTTTGTCCCTTAAAAAAAGGATGGCCAGCAGGAACATCAGGATGGGCCCAATAACCCAGTTCATCACGAGGGAAAGAGTCAGTACCCTGGTGTTTTTAAATACTTTTCCCAGCCCTTCATATTTTACTTTGGCCAGTGGCGGGTACATCATCAGGA
>DHWT01000052.1:12666-16865 GCA_002413325.1 Chitinophagaceae bacterium UBA5175
GGCGGGTACATCATCAGGATGAGTCCGATGGCAATGGGTATATTGGTTGTTCCGGACTGAAATGATTGGATGAATCCTGCAGCACCGGGAATAAAATAACCGATACCGACACCGGCTGCCATGGCAGTAAAAATCCACAAGGTCAGGTACCGGTCTAAAAATCCCAGCTTTTTCCGCTCTGCCGGGTTGCAGTCATTCGCACTCATTACGATTTTTTATTTTTTAATAGGGATCCTTTGCCGGATCATCGGTGTCACCAGGAGTCCGGTTGCTTCATCAGATGAGACTCATGTTTCCGTTTCCGGCAAATAGGCTGTAAACGTTTCCAAACGTTTCATATTTAACGTAATATTACGATAAAGATCGGGAATCAAAAAAACGGTTGGATGAAATCCTGGTCTCACCCATGTTATAGTTTCCATTCTGCATCGTAACTTGAGCGATTAATTAATGATATTATGAAAGCATTTTTAGGAACCGGGTTGCTGGGCGCCAATTTTACACGTGCCCTGTTGAAAAAAGGAGAACAGGTACAGGTCTGGAATAGAACACCGGAGAAAGCAAAAGCTCTGGAGGCCTATGGTGCCAAAGCATTCGATCGCGTGGCCGATGCCGTTAAAGGTGCGGATCGCATTCACCTCACACTTTCCGATGATCAGGCTGTTGATGAAGTGCTGGAACAGGCCGCTCCCGGATTTGACCGGCGTGCCATCATCGTCGATCATACGACGACCTCTGCGCCCGGTGCCGCCAAACGTTCCGCTTACTGGAAACAAAAGGGATATACGTATATGCATGCGCCCGTATTCATGGGTCCGCCCAATGCCCTCGAAGGAACCGGTATCATGTTGATTTCCGGTGACCAGGAGATCGTAAAAAAGCTGGAACCGGAACTCTCGGGAATGACGGGTAAACTCTGGAATTTGGGAGAACAACCTGAAAAAGCTGCTGCCATTAAATTATTGGGCAACCTGTTTCACATCGGCCTGACGGGCAGCATATCGGACCTGCTTACATTGGCCGGCTCGCTGCAGGTGCCTGCCTCCGAACTCAGTACACTGCTGGAATTATTGAATCCTGCGGTTGTTGCGCAGGGAAGGCTGAGAAAGATCACCAGCAATACCTTTGATCAGCCGTCCTGGGAGTTGAGTATGGCCCGCAAGGATGCCCGGTTAATGATCGAACAGGCAACGTCCACGAATAAATCATTAACGGTGATCCCTGCCATCGCAAAAAAAATGGATCTCTGGATAGAGAAGGGCCATGGAAAGGATGACTGGACTATTATCTCAAAGGATCCTGCAGGAAAACCTGTTCTGTGATTTAATCTGGGTGCCGGTCCCGGCGCAAATTCATTTTATGAATCGAATCCTCATCGTGGCCTCTCTATTTTCAATACTTTTCCCGTCATGCCAGGCACAAAATAAGAGCCTGACGGTCGGCGATCCGGTCCCGGTATTTTCCCTGCGTGATCAGCAGGACAGTCTGTTTAACAGCGCCGATTACGTGGGTAAGGAAATTCTCGTCATCTATTTTTATCCTAAGGATGAGAGCAGTGTGTGTACCAAAGAAGCCTGCTCCTTCCGGGATGGCTATGCCGATTTTTTAAAAGCCGGAGCAAGGGTAATTGGCATCAACTCGGGATCGGTGGAGAGTCATAAAAATTTCGCCCGGAACCATCAGCTGCCATTTACTTTATTGAGCGATCCTGATAATAAAGTGCTGAAGATGTTTGGCGTTAAGGGTAAGTTTGTCTTCACCGGAAGAGAAACCTTTGTGATTGATAAAACAGGCCGTATTGTTTTTACCTACAACTCTTTTACAAACGGACCCGCGCATAAAGAGGAAGCATTGGGTTTTATAAATAAAATGCAGGTTAAGTAAAAGCTTTTTTAAGCCGTTGCGTAATATACGGAGGGGAGGGCCCGGTTTTCCCGTTACCTGAATTGATAATCTTTTCTCCTTACCTGGGTCAGCAGGTGTTTATCTTCATCCGTAGCTACCACCCGTCCTTCCAGTTTGGGAGAAACGGGTGAATGGACTTTCAGATATTCCCTGAGCACCTCATGCAGGTTGAATCCAAGTTTTTTAGGATTTTGTACGTTTTCCACCCTGCATAACGTGTTGTCCGGATCTCCTTCCCGTTCACAGGCAACGATCCGGTAGATTTTACTTTTTTCAACGGGTTCGTTATGAACCAATACCGTGTTTACCCTTTTACCATTGGGGTTTCGGGCTGTGATGTTGATCTGCATGCCTGCAAAGCGGACCATCCAGCCGCCAAAAAGTTCAGCGGGATTGTTGGAAAAAACGCTTTTCATTTCATTTTCCAGCCAGTGCAGTAATTGTTCGCCTGTGATCTCCCCGGCTTTTGCTTCACTGTTCACCGGGAGCATGCTCCATAGGAATTCATCCGTTATATCCGCCGATCCGGTGTGTGGATCCGGGACCAGCGGAGGGCAGAAACGAAAACCATTGCTGAGTGCGATATCCGGCTTGAACTTCCACAGGATGGCATCTGTGATCAAATTATCCATGGGCGTTTCCATCACATAGTATCGCATCAGCGGAGTTGTTGTTTTTCCAATCACTTCATCCAGCCTTTCCTTATACGGCTCACGGGCCTTTGTTATCAGGGACGTCATTTCCGGATCGGGCGTATATTTTTTCGGATCCACGTCCAGCAGTTCGTAATGCTGGTCTTTAATTTTACCGTCTTCGATAACGATATCGAGTTTGGAAATAAAGGATCCGAAAGAACCGGGTTCTGTGACCCTGGCATATTCAGATTCGACCGGTGTTCTGATACGTTCATGCGTATCTGCACCTAAAATATAATTCACTCCTTCAATATAGGATTGATTACCCAGATCAATCTGCTGCGCCATACCCATGTGGGTCACTAAAAAAACCAGCTGGCATTCTTCATACTCTTTCAGCAAACGGATGTATTTGGCCACGTTCAGTTCCGGATGGGTGAATTCGATCCCTTTACTATAATCCGGGGATTGCCTTTTTGCCGTAAGCGGATCATTGTAACCTATGAAACCAATCTTCAGACCACCGATCATTTTAGTCCAGTACGGAGGAAACAGCAGGTCCCCGGTACTTCCGTCCGGTTTCTGGTTCCACATATTCGCACAAACCTTATTGGCTGTATAGGCTCCCAGGTCTTTACGCATCATTTCCTTTCCATACACCACTTCCCAGTTTCCCGGGAGAACCAGGTCGTAACCTATGTTGTTGATGAGCGGAATGATTGCTTTTCCCTCGCTCAGCGATGCTACTCCGCCTCCCTGAAAACAATCGCCCCCATCAATGATGAGGGTGTTTTCGGGATTCTGAGATTTCAATGTATACAACATGGTTTTTAAAACAGCCAGTCCGCCTCTTTTTTTGAATACGGGCTGATTGTTTTCCCAGAAAAATTCATCATGGGTGTACAACTGGGCATGAATATCCGCCGTATGTAAAAGCGTTATATGCTGCGCTTTTCCCCTGGAAATGGATTTGCTTTTGGCTATTTGCCGGGCATGGGAAGAATGACCCTGAACTGCAGAGGCTATTTGCGGCAGACCAGTCAATGCAAGCCCGGCTAAACCGGTGTCCAGGATAAACTTTCTTCTGTTGCCGGATTTTTTAATATTATTAAAGTCATTATTATCGGATTCATGATGAATGCACATACATGTAAATATGGTAACGAATTTAATGAGGTAATTTTTCTCTTTCTAAATTTAAAATTCAGATAATCAATTAAATAATATAGTGATATATGTCACGTTCGCATCCGGTTGCGCCCGATACCTGAATAAAACTGAATTTTGGGTGAATTTCCAAAAGGGATAACTTACCCAATCAAAACCTGTTAAAATGGTTAACAACCCAGCCGGCGCGGACAGTCAGGAAGGAAAATTAAGGGATCATCTGGCGAATGAAAGAACCTTTCTTGCCTGGATGCGCACCAGTATCGGCATCATGGCTTTTGGATTTGTCGTGGTAAAATTTACACTTTTTGTAAAGCAACTATCCATTGTTTTACAAAAGCCCCTGCCGGTGTCAGAACATGGATATTCTTCCATCATGGGAATTTTCCTGGTCGGTTTTGGAGCCATCATTGGATTAATGGCTTTTTTCCGTTACCGGTCTGTGGAAAAACAACTGGTCAATATCAATTATCATCCTTCTGCTTTTCTTTC
>DHWT01000052.1:17180-35034 GCA_002413325.1 Chitinophagaceae bacterium UBA5175
CAGTATTTAAGGATCATCTCATTTTGAAAGAAAATTGCCCGGTAAGCGCATGCCCTGCTCATCGGTCAGCACTTTAGCCATTACTTTCTGCAGACCTTTCGGTATGATCTTTTTTTCTTCGGGAGTCAGTGGCTGTGTGATTTCATGAAACTCGTCGTCATCATCATAGTATCCAAAATGAAGCACATACCGCTCGCCTGCGTGTAATCTTAAGGATATTTCTTTATCCTCTTCATAGATATGCATGGTGATCACGGACCATTGTTCATTATCTTCGAACTCAAAGCGGACCTCTGCCGCTTCTTGACGGATTACTTCAGTGACCAGTTTTTCAATCATCTCACCTGAGTGGTTCCTGACCAGTTCTTCATAAGTCATATGCAGTTTCTTAAAAGTTTGCCGAAGGTAAATATCTGCCGTTGATTTAAAGGATCGTTATTTTCCCGTTTTTGGAATTTATAATAAAAAAGGGCAGTTATTTCCAATTTTTCTTTGCCTTTCTGTATGAATTTGGTTCCGATAAACGTTTAATGAAGGTAATCTGATCCGTATTTACCCCAAACGCCCATAATCCTATGAAACCCATAGAATATTTGTATTTCAATATTTATAACCATTTTTATCAGCGAAGTTATCATCCCCGCGATTTTTATGCCCGTATCCAGGCAATGTACCTGGTCGCCTTGTCTGCGGGAGGATGGATTCTGTTAATGGAAGCTGCCTATTTGCGCATAATCAGTCATTCCTGGTTCTCTTCCAGGCCCGGGGCAACACTGTTTGCAGCCACCGTTTACACGCTGACGGCGCTGATCTTTCACCACATTTTTATAGTGAATGAACGCGATCTGAAAATTCTGGGTAAATATGAAGCGCAATGGGATCGCAATCCGAAGAAAAAAAGAGACCTGATTATTTCTGTCTTTATAATCGTGGTCCCTTACCTGTTCCTGGTATCGCTTGCTATATTTTTTCCGAGACATGCATAACCGGTTCATGCGGTAAATGCCGTTTCAACCGGATTTAACCCGTTAGTCTGTCCGGTCCCGGATTCATTTTTGCATGGCACTGATAAATAGATCTTTATCCTGTGAACCCCTTCCGGTCCTGAAAGTTTCCCGGGTTTTCACAGTTAAAGTTTGCAAAAAAAAAAAGATTCTGCCGATATACCGGCTATAAATCAGAAATTTGCCGCCTGTGTAAAACCGGTGCAATATGAATCTGAAGAGCAATTTCCCCCTGATCGCGAAATATTTCCTGTTGGCGTTTACCTCGCTGGTGATGCCTGCCTTGTTTTCTTCTGCAGGTATTTCCCATAAAAAAAACAGCGCTGAGTTGAATTCCAAATCCATGTACGCTCCGGCGGCTGTGGAGTTGTACAGCATGCTGTCGCTGGACAGCCTGGGTCTGACCCGGGAAGCATTCGATGAGGCTTTAGCCGGTTTTCAGAATCTTCAGAAAAAAGGAGACATTCAGAACGGGGGCATATTGTCGATTGTCGATTTCAGTCTTCCTTCTTTTAAAAAAAGGTTGTTTGTACTGGATATAGAAAACGGAAAGCTGCTTTTCAATACGCTGGTTGCCCATGGCCGTAATTCGGGTCAGGTACTCGCCACCCGGTTTTCAAACCGGTTCAGGAGTTTTGAAAGCAGCCTGGGTTTCTACCTGACTGGAGATACTTACAATGGCCACAAGGGATATGCCCTTCGTTTAATGGGCATGGAACAGGGCATCAACGATAATGCCTTTAAACGGGGGATCGTTGTACATGCCGCGGCCTATGTGAATGAAGAAATTTCTAAAGTCTACGGCCGCCTGGGCAGGAGCGAAGGTTGTCCGGCCATTCCTTTCGATATTCACCGTTCCCTGATCGAAACCATTAAAAACGGCAGCTGTTTTTTCATCTACGGGAAAGACAGGAAATATATAAACCAGTCCAAACTGCTGAAAGAACCACATCTTTCCTGATGCAGGCGTAATTCTCCTGAAACCATTTTCTTCAATGGCATTCCGGCAGGCACCCGTTCATTTATTTTCTTCGGTCCCGCCTTGTGCTTATATCACCGACTCACCCGCCCTTCAGGTAATATACGGGAATCGCGGTTCTTCCCCTGAATCCCAACGGCGTCGGTTTGTAAAGAAACAGTCATTCAATCTGGTTACTTCCGTTTCTGTTCCGGCCCTGTTTAATATGAATTCAGGGTTAGTCCGATAAATACCAGACTAACTCCGGACTAACTAATAATAAATATCTGAGGAATATCGAAGGAATATCGAACAGGGTCCGAAGCCGGGATGAACCATTACCCCGGAAGCCTGACCGGGCGGTTTGATCAAAAACGTACAGACAGAATATCAATACCGGACACTTCCCTTTAGGCAGCTGATTATAAAGAAATGATTATGAATACTTTGAAAAATGGCACCGTTTCGGCACGGGAACCTGTGCATGAGGCCGGTTTCCGGACAATCATAAAGCAGTCAAAGTCCGCGGTTTCCAGCCTTTGTTTTGAGTGCGTTTTTCGTATGGAAAATTTTCAGGAACAGCATTAAAAGCAAACCCATGATAAAAAACCTATTGCTCATTGCACTGCGAAATTTCAAAAAGGACAAATGGTACAGCCTGCTCAATGTGCTGGGACTTACCCTGGGTATTACGTTCAGCCTGTTCCTTATTTTTTATATCGCCGATGAACTGAACTACGACCGCTATCATGAAAAGGCAGACCGTATTTACCGTATCGTGTCCTATATACAGGAGCGGGATAAGAAAACAGACTGGACGATCACGCAGCTTCCGCTGGCGCCGACCTTAAAAAAGGATTTCCCCGAAGTAGAGGAGTCAGCCAGGTTTCTGAACCGGGAAAGGACCCTGTTCAAAAACGGGGACAGGAATTTTTATGAGACCAAAGTGTATTATGCCGACAGCAATGTGTTTAAGATATTCAGTTACCGGTTTGTAGAAGGAAATGCCGCCCATGCGCTGAATGAACCGAACAGCATCGTGATTTCAAGAACACTTGCAGAAAAATATTTCGGTAAAAAAACCCCGGCTCTTGGGAAGACGCTGAGAACCGTGTACGATTTGTACAAAGTGACTGGTGTAATAGAGGATGTGCCTAAAAACTCGCACCTGGTTTTTGATATGCTGATCTCGATGTCAACCTTTCTGAAACAAAACCAGAATAACCAGGACAACTGGGGCAGCTTCTACATCTTCACCTATGTTCTGATGAAGCCGGGCACCAGCCGGGAGGCCTTTGAAAAAAAGCTGCTGCCGATGTACGACAAGTACATGGCGCCGCTTTTCGCGAAATATAATATCACTATGAGGTATGGCGTGCAGCCGATAACAGCCATCCATCTGCATTCCCATCTGGAACGGGAGCCGGAGGAACTGGGCAGCATGTCGTATATCTGGATTTTTTCCTCCGTAGCATTTTTTATGCTGCTGATTGCCTGTATCAACTATATGAACCTGACCACAGCCAGGTCAGCGCGAAGGGCAAAGGAGATCGGTATCCGTAAAGTGGCCGGATCAACGAGAAAGCAACTGGTATGGCAATTCCTGAGCGAGTCTTTGCTTACCGCATTTGTATCCCTGCTGCTGAGTGTTGCACTGGTTATTCTTTTACTGCCAGTTTTTAATTCCCTGTCCGGCAAATCATTTACGATGCGGACCCTGCTGCAGCCTTATAATATGATCCTGCTGCTTTGTATCCTGCTGTTTACCGGGCTGGTCGGCGGTAGCTATCCTGCATTGTACCTTTCCCGGTTTAAACCGGTGAGCATTCTGAAAGGCGCACTGTCAAAAGCATCCGGCAATGTAAACCTGCGCCGCACCCTGGTGGTACTGCAGTTTTCTATTTCGATGATCATGCTGATTTGCACCTGGGTCGTGTATTCGCAGCTTTCCTATTTAAGAAAGAAAGACGTCGGGTTCAACAAAGACCAGGTGATGACCGTAACGGTGAATACGGGCGAAGATGAACGCAGTAAGATATTTGCCATGAACAATGAATTCCGGAGTATGCCGGATGTGGCCGGTGTGGGCACGGGGAACTGTTACCCGGGCAATCCCAATATCAACCTGAACCTCTTTACGGTGCAAACCAATACCGGGCATGTTGACAAAGCGGTGGAATGTTATAATATCGACGAATATTACCTGGGTTCGCTCGGGATCCCGGTTGTGAAAGGCCGTAATTTTTCCGGCCTGACCGACACCCTGCACAGCATTGTGGTGAACGAGTCCATGGTAAAATTTTTCGGATGGGATAATGCGCTGGGGAAACGGGTGACTTTCCCGGGTGATACCTCAGGCCATTATGTTGAAGTGGTGGGCGTGATCAGGGACTTCAACCAGAAATCGCTGTACAATACGATCGCGCCGCTTCTGTTATTTTATTCACCCAATAACAATATCATCCAGGTTAAGCTGAAACCCGGAAATATCACGGCATCCATTACACAGGCTGAAAAGATCTGGAAAAAATATTTTCCGGCGCTGCCTTTTGAATATAAATTCTTGGATGATGATTTCAATTCGCAATATGCGGCCGACCAGAAACGTGGAAAAATATTTGCCGCTTTTTCCATAATCACCATCATGATCACCTGCCTGGGGCTGCTGGGTCTCACTGCATTTACCACACAACAAAAACAGAAAGAAATCAGCATTCGCCGGGTGATGGGCGCCAGTATCGTGCAGGTGGTTACCCTGATCACCAGAAATTATTTATGGCTTTCATTCATCGCTGCAGGAATAGCGTTTCCGGTTGCCTGGTATTTTATGGACAACTGGCTGCATATATTCCCTTATAATGCCGGCCTTTCTGTAATCCCTTTTTTATTATCTGCTTTTGTTATTGTGGTTACGGCATCCATAACGGCGATGTTCCATTCTGCCAAGGCCGCATTAACCAATCCGGCAGAAATTTTAAGGACAGAATAGAAATAGCTCCATAAAACTACAGCGAACACAGGATTTGGTCCAGCGGGGGTATGAAAATCTCTGATCGGGGATGGGCCGGTTATCATGCCGGCCATTAAGTGGTAAGTAGTCCGTCCGAATAACGAGGTGTCAGCATTCTGCAGCTGGTTTTTTGCGAACAAATGAAATTCTTCATCCACATGGTGCCAGTCAATTTCCTGTTTTAATCCTTCAAAGAACCCATCCAGGGTTATCAGGTTCAATAAAACTACATTTCTCATGATCTTTTAGCAGATTATTTTATTGAAAATTCATACCTCTCTTCTGAGAATTTCCAGGGGCGGTTTGCGAAGAATTTCCCGGCTGTTAAAAAGACCTATGAGAATTGTCAGCAGGGAGATGGCCAGGAACAGCAGGAGCAGGGCTGTCCATTGCGGCGAGAAAGATCCTTCAAAACTATATTTGGCCAAAGCCCAGCTGCCGGCCAGTGACAGGAGGATACCGGTGCCGGCGCCCAGTGCGCCGAGAAAGAAAAATTCCAGGCCGGTAATGATCAGTATTTGTTTGCGGCTGGCTCCCAGTGTGCGCAGCAGAACACTTTCCTGTATGCGCTGGTATCTGCTGATGAGCACAGATGCGATCAGAACCACCAGGCCGGTGCAGATACTGAAACCGGCCATAAAGCGGATGACAAAACTAATTTTATCCAGGATATCATCCAGTACACTCAGGATTAATCCGAGGTCAATGATGGAAATATTCGGATACCTGCGGACGACGGCCTGCTGAAAACGCGCGGACGCTTCACTGGTTGGCACATGGGTAATGAGCACATAAAATTGCGGCGCCGTTTCCAGAACGCCCTTAGGGAATACAACCCTGAAATTGGGCTGAACCCTTCCCCAGTCAACCTTTCTTAAACTTCCTATAACGGTGGTAACCGGCATACCCTGTACATTGAACCGGATCCGGTCCCCGGTCTTCACATGAATCCGGGCTGCATACCTTTCTTCCAGGGATATATATGGCGTATCACCAGGACTTTTTACCGATGTTTCGAATCTGCCGGCGACTATTTTTTCTGTTCCCAAAAGAGAATCCCGGTAAGTAACCCGCAGTTCCGAAAGGAAGGCACGATTGGGTATGGAGTCCGCGCTGTCTTTCAATGCCTTTTCGGCGCTGATGCCATTGATGTCTTCAATACGCATGGTCACGATGGGTACCTGTTGTATAACCGGCAGTCCATATTGTTTTGTCAGGGAAACCAGCGAATCTTCCTGGGCAGGCTGGATATCGAAAAGAAGCATATTGGGCTGACCGGCACTTGCTGACATCGAAACCCGCCTGATCAGCATGTTTTGTACAGAGTATAGTGTGCCGATGAAGGCCGCACCCAGCCCAATCGTAATAATCAGGACAATGGTCTGGTTATTGGGCCGGTATAAATTGGCAAAACCCTGTCTCCACAGATAATTCCAGGAAGAAGGGAAAAAGCGATGTGCCAGCCACATGAGCAGGCGCGCCACCATAACCAAAATTAAAAAAGTAACGAGCATACTGCCGGAAAAAAACAGGGCTTTGGGCCAGCTGTGCATCTGCCATCGGGAAAAAGCGGCAATGAAAAAAAGGATCATCGCATATAAAAGCCATGGCAGCGGATCGCGCATGCGGCGTGTTGGCTCAAAGGACAAACGAAGCGTGTTCAGCGGTGAAACATTCCGAATGGAAATCAGGGGGATCAGTGCAAATAATACCGTTATGATCAGTCCCAGGACAATACCCTGGGCGATCGACAGCCAGGATATGGCTGTTGTAGGCTGGAAGGGTAAGAAATCTTTTAGCACCACCGGCAATGCCTGCTGAATCGCCGTGCCAAGAAAGGCACCCAGGATGGATCCGGCCAGGCCAATACCCGTAACCTGGATCAGGTAAATAGAAAATGTCTGTGAGGATTTGACACCCAGGCAACGCAGAATGGCAATGGAACTTATTTTTTCTCGGATATAAATATGTATCGCGCTGGCCACGCCCACGCAACCCAGTAAAAGGGCTATAAAACTGATGAGGGTCAGGAACTGGGTAAAATCGTCGAATGCCCTGCTGGTATTTTTTTTCCTGCTTTCAACCGTTTCATATTCCATACCTGCTTTCTCCAGACGGGGACCAATGGCGGAAACCAGTTTTTGTATATCTGTTGCGGAATCATATTTGTAATAATAACGGTAACCAATCCTGCTTCCTTTTTGCATCAAACCGGTTTGGGCGAGATAACGAAGCGGAATATAAACCGGTGGCGCAGCCGTGGTGGAAATTTCATTACGGCCCGGCGCTTTATTCAAAATGCCACTGATGGCAAAACTCAGTTCCCCGATCTTTATGGAATCACCTACACGGGCCCCATATTGTAACATCAGGGTTTTGTCCACCAGGGCCTGTCGTCCGGACCTGAATTCCAGACCAGCCTGAGCAGGTGTGGTTTCCAGGCTGCCATAGTAAGGATAACTGCCTTCCAACGCACGAACCTGTACCAGCCGGGTCCCCTGGTTTTTGATAAAGTAGATCATGGAAGCAAACGTGCGCTCCCGGGAGCGCTGATTGCCGAGAGAATCCAGGAGGTGCTGCATTTCTGGTCCTGGCTGCCGGTTATCCTCTATGACGAGGTCAGCCCCCACCAGCGTTCGGGCCTGATCATTAATATCGTGCCGGAGATTATAACCAAAAGAAAAAGTGGCTACGAGGGCGGCTATTCCCAGTATAATGGAAGACAAAAACAAAAGCAAACGCGAACGGTTCCTGCGACTGTCACGCCAGGCCATTTTGAAAAGCCAGCTTATGGTTGCATGACTATGACTTTCTTTCATCAGCAATAATACTTCCTCCTTTAAGGCGTATGATACGTCGGGTTCCTGCTGCCAGTTCCGTGTTATGGGTTACGATGATCAGGGTGGTACCTGCTTCCTCATTCAGGTCAAATAACAATTTTATTACTTTTTCACTTGTTTCGGAATCGAGATTTCCCGTGGGCTCATCTGCAAACAATATTTTTGGATTGTTGGAGAACGCGCGGGCCAGCGAAACCCGTTGCTGCTCTCCTCCGGATAGCTGGGCAGGGTAGTGATGGAGCCTGTCGCCCAGGCCCACTCTGTCCAGCAACTCCCTGGAACGGTTCCTGATGTTTTTTTCCGCACGAAGCTCCAGCGGCACCATAACGTTTTCCAGTGCGGTTAATGTGGGCAGGAGCTGAAAGTTTTGAAAAATAAAGCCCACATACAGATTCCGGACTTTTGCCCGTTCATCTTCACTGAGTTCGTTCAGGGTTATATGATTCAGTTCGATGCTGCCTGTGGTTGAACGATCGAGCCCGGCACTTAAGCCCAACAGGGTTGTTTTTCCGCTGCCTGAGGGTCCGACGACGGCAACCGTTGATCCGGCTTCTACTGAAAAATTGATATGGGAAAGAACCGTCAGCGTGCGGCCGGCGCTGGAATAGGTTTTGCTTAAATTCCGGATGTTCAAAATGGTATCCACGTAAGTAAACTAATTTTTGGTAATATATGTTTTTAAAATACCTTATAGACCGGTATAATTTACGGACTTATGTGTAAAGCTATTGTTATTATTGGCTCGTTCTTTACGTTGTGGATGTCTTCAGGATGCAACCACAGTACCCCGACAGAGAAACCTGCAACAGTTCCCGTTAAAAACAACCAGACCGTCGAAAACAAAGAGTCACGAAAGACTATCGTTTTTTTTGGCAACAGTCTTACGGCCGGATTCGGAGTTGATCCCTCTGAAGCTTTTCCTGCATTGATACAGGCGAGGCTGGATTCGCTAAAACTGCCGTATCAGGTGATCAATGCCGGATTAAGCGGTGAAACTTCTGCGGGGGGAAATACACGCATTGACTGGGTCTTACGTCAGCCACTTTCTGTTTTTATTCTGGAGTTGGGAGGCAATGACGGATTAAGGGGAATTCCCTTATCCGAAACCTCAAGGAATCTGCAGTTCATTATAGATAAAGTGAGGGCCAAATATCCCTCCTCGAAAATCATCATGGCCGGCATGCAGATCCCACCCAATATGGGGGAAAAATATGCATCCGAATTCAGAACCCTGTTTCAGCAACTGGCTGCCAGGAATAAAATATTCCTGATTCCTTTCCTCCTGGAGGGCGTGGGCGGTGTGCCAATGCTGAATCAGCAGGATGGCATTCACCCCAATGTTCAGGGTCATAAGATAGTGGCAGAAAATGTATGGAAAGTGCTCAGGCCGATGCTCTGAGACCATCCGTATTGCTGAAGACCTCCGTTTTTACATAATAGTAGTCACGGCAACCAGACCTGTTCAGCGTGGAATTCACGGGTTTACTTCTACTTCGCCGAATTCATCGTGATGATGTATCTTAAAATTGAATCCTGTTGTTTTTCGTCAATGACAACTTTCCCCTCTTTTTTATTGAGTTTACCAATCATTTTCGGAACGATTTTATCCCATTTCTTTTCGTTTCGTGACATTGGATTTTTTAGTTTGTGACAGCGGTTGCAGGTGTGCTGGAATAAGGTTTTACCGCCGTTTAATTCGGCAAGTGTATATCCCGGGTATTTCGTGGATATCCTGTCCACGTCTGACTGTGCAGGAACAGCAAGCTGCACGCTACAGGCTGTAAGTGCTGTTAGTAACAGCATGACAATCGTTATTTTCATATATTGATCTGTTTAATTGTTTTACCTGTTTTGCCATATTCCCAATTCCTGATCAATGATTCAAAATAAATCTGTAATCGGAGTTGTTGGAAAGGTTAACAATATGTTATTCGCTGAAAGGAAAAGCTTTTTTTAATCGGTCTGGCAAAAGACAAAAACCAGAGCCCGGAGTAAATAATGCATTTACAATTGATTACAAGATTGCCGGGCAGGTGTTGCTCCATCCCGCGATGCGATATCCCCTAAGGGCAGCAGCAGGACGCTGTTCTGACTGCAGACAACAATAAGTAGGTTGCCTGAATATTCCCTTCTTTAAAAATTCCTGAAAGCCTTTTTAGCACCTGGATATGGAAGTCCAACGGTTCCCTGCAGCAGGGACAGACTGCGTGTGCCTTCGAAATAATAGCAGGTAGCGATAAATTTTTTTACATAATCGCGGGTCTCTTCCGGAAGCAGATATTGGAGTTTCCAGAAATTCCTGGTTCCGGACTGACGGATGGCTGAGTTAACAGGAACCTCACCGCCATTGTACGCAGCGAGAACCAGTAGCCAGTCTCCGAATTCCTCGTGCAGAGCGCTCAGGTGTCGCGCTGCGGCACGGGAACTTTTGTAATAGTCTTTTCGCTCATCGCAACGGGCGTTCATTTTGAGTCCCAGGATACGGGCTGTTGCAGGCATTAACTGCCAGGGGCCTGCTGCGCCCACTTTGGAAACCGCTTTTGTTTTCAATTCGGATTCAACAACGGCGAGGTATTTTAACTGAACGGGGAGACCATAACGATTGAGCACTGAATCAATGATTATAAATGGTGAACCGCTTCTCTGTTTTATGCTATGGAGATTTTTGCTGTTTTGCCGGATATAGGATTTCACAAACTTTTTTACATGACTGTTTAAAAGCGCATGATCATTTCTGTTGAGATACATGTCGGTAGTACCGGCATCAACAGCCGGAACTACCATCAGCAAAAATGTGCAGGTAGTAAAAATATATTTTAGCAGCGCGAATTTCAACATTGCTTTAATTTTTAATAATTGCCCGGAATTAGTTGTGACACCTGGTAGTAAGAAAACAAGGGGTGTCGGGGGACCACTTTGCCTTACCCTTTTCCGGGGACAGACCTGATTTCCCGTTCTATGAGATGATTTTTTCTGCAACGATCATCTTCTTCATAATATGCCCCTGATGTAAAACTGGTTTCGGGCCATAATAAAATTTCCTGATGTATGTTGTTCTGTTTCATAACGGATTTGTATACCAGTGGATCCAATCCCGATGCCGCTTTATAAAACATTGAAAAACAATAATTTATAGTAATTAAGTTGGATTAATTGTTCCCGATTATGGAAAGGAAAACATGCATTTGGGAAGACTAAAACAGGAAGCCGGTCCAGGCCTGTGTATTTCTGACGGGATTTGGTCATCCCCAAACCTCTGCCCCATATCAAAACCATACCGATTGTGACAAAACGGGTTTCCATTCATTTATCGTAACACGCTTTGGAATCCGGAATGCAAAAAGCGGCAACACACAACGGATCGCCGCTTCCAAAGAAATGAGAATGTACCTGCCCCTTTATATGGTACGTGAAAGGTGTGAATGATGTAACATATTACCACTGTTTTGTAACCATTGCAGGTACAAGGACGTTTAATTTTGCTAAACAATAATTCACAAAATGATCAGCTCAACTAAAATAACAGGTAATTGGAATGAACAAAAGGGAAAACTAAAACAAATGTTTGCGTCCCTTACCGATAATGATCTGATGTTTGAAGACGGGAAAAAAGATGAGATGATGGGAAAGCTTCAGATTAAATTAGGGAAAACCGAAGAAGAACTGAATAAAATTATTTCATTGATTACACCTAAGTAGCGGACTGACCGGGGGCGAAGCATCACATAACAAAATGAAAAAAATGAAAATATATCTTTTATTATTTATGGTAGTAACCGGCAGTTTTTTATTTCAAACAGCTACGGCGCAGGTTCATACGGATATCCAGGTAAATATAGGGGCACAACCAGTATGGGGACCTGTCGGATATGATCATGTGGAGTATTATTATTTACCCGACATTGATGCCTATTATAATGTTCCCAGACAGCAGTATGTTTACCTGCAAGACGGGCGCTGGATATTTTCAGCATATCTGCCTTCGCAGTATCGCGATTATGATCTGGACAGAGGTTATAAGGTAGTCATCAACGATCCGACGCCCTACCTCCATAATGCTCGATACAGGACGGATTATGCAAAATACAAAGGCAATCATAACCAGGAAATAATCCGGAACAGTCATGATTCAAAATATTACCAGATAAAAGAACACCCTGAACACGACAACTGGAAGAAGGAACATCATGATCATCATTGATAAAAATGAATGACTGGTGAACCCGATTGGATTCTAAAGGATATTTCTGAAACCAATACATGATTTAAGTTTTTTAGTTTTCCATAGGATATTGGAATTTAAAAACAAAGGGCTGGATTTCTATCCTGGCCCTTTATTTTTTTAGTTTCTGTTACCGGTTCATAATCAATTTACTAACGCTCTTTTTATTTTTCGGAATCCGTTGAGCCTGCCATAAGGAATTTTCAGGTGACTGTTTCTCATTACCTTTAGAGGTTTTATCAGTTTTCCAGGTTATTTATTTCAGCACAGCAGCCAGTAACTATAACTTTAAAGAACATGAAAAATTAAGGACTTGAAGATCTACATAAAATATATGGTCAGCATTCGCTGCAAAATGCTGGTAAAATCAGAACTGGAAAAACTTGGACTTCATTATAAGACTGTGGAATTGGGTGAAGTTGATTTGGAAGAAAATTTATCTCCTGAACAGTGGGATGTCTTAAATGCAAACCTGAAAAGATCGGGCATTGAATTGATGGAGGACAAAAAAAGTATCCTGATTGAAAAAATTAAAAATGTTATTATCGAACTGGTACATTATTCAGAAGAACCGCTCGATATAAAATTTTCCCAGTACTTAAGCCAGAAGCTAAACCACGACTATACTTATCTTGCGAATCTGTTTTCGGAGACCCTGGGCATTACCATTGAGCATTTCTTAATTGTTCACAAAATTGAACGCGTAAAGGAATTGCTGATATATGATGAACTTAATGTTACTGAAATTGCCTGGAAAATGCATTACAGCAGTGTTGCTCATTTATCCACCCAGTTTAAGAAGGTAACCAGCCTGACTCCCTCCTTCTTCAAAAAAATTAAAGATAAAAAGCGGAATACCCTGGAGGATTTCTGATAGCAGTATCTATACAAAGGTATGCGCATTTTTCAAATGTGTGAATAATATAATTTTTTCACAGGTTTGTGTAATGACCCCTGTTAAAAAAGACATCAACTTTGTTTGAGTATAAATAGTTGTGTTATTCTTTATAAAAGGTATAATGGAGAAAATTATTGAAAGGGGCAAAACTGAGGATAACGGGGTGGAAAAGTCAAAATCGCTCATTATTGTTGAGATTATTGAATATATGACCAACGCAGTAGTTACCAAGACAATCATCAGGAAATCTACGGGAAATATCAGCGCGATGTCTTTTGACAGCGGGGAAGGTTTAACGGAAAAAACTTCTCCCTTTGATACGTTTGCCCAGATCATCGAGGGCCAGGCTACGATTGTAATTGATAAAGAAGCTCACCTGCTGTTGTCAGGCCAGGGAATTATAATTCCTGCCCATTCGCCCAATTATATAAAGCCAAACGGGCGGTTTAAGATGATCCTGACGGTCATTAAAAGCGGGTATGAATGAACGGAAGAATATTCTTTCGGAAATAGGAATTATCAAATTAAAAATTACGAATCATGGGAAATTTACTTTATGTCATTGCAGTGATATTAATCATTGGCTGGGCAATAGGATTTTTTGGATATGCCGCCGGCGGCCTGATTCATATCCTTCTCGTTATAGCTATCATTGCAGTAATACTGAGACTTATTCAGGGAAACAGGATTTAGAAGCTGCCGGTCAGAAGATAATTTAGAAACCGGAACGGCCCGACAGTATATTTTAAACAATTAAGGAGATCTGGAGTCGGGCTAAATATAACCGTATGATCATTATCAACTATATACTTATCGTCATCTTAGGAACAGGTTGGGCGGTCAGTTTCTTAGGTTTTCACCCTGGAAAGGAGGTGCATATTTTACTTGTTCTGGCCATGATTACGGCATCAGGAATTATGAGCCGGAAAGATCTGTCTTTTAAAGATGAAAATATTACAAGCATTAATGACTGATTCCGCTTTTGGCAGTATGGGTATCTGGTCAGGGCTAATGCGGAGAAATGGCCACAATTTATATAAAACATGTTTTCAGGTTATTGTTGATTCTGAGTTGGTGTGCTTTTTCGACTGTATTGTCAGCACAAAATGCACCAGATCTGAGTCCTGCGAACAATACCCTGAAGGATACGGCACATCAGAAGGATTTACTGGACGTTTATGAAAACTGGTTTAAGCTTCCGGCTAAACGTGAAAATCCACATCCTGAAAACAAAGTCTATTTTACCATTAATCCCCTGGCTAATATGCCAACGAGTTCCGGAAACGCGTTGGTAACCAGTACGACGGCCAACGTTTACCTGGGTCCCCGGTCAACGACTTTTCTGTCCACCGCAAACTTTGCTCCCTACTTCAACTTCAACAGAAGGTTTGGGTTGCCGCTCAGATCTTCCATCTGGTTAAAGGACAATGCCTGGAATATACAGGGAGATATACGTTTACTGGTTTATCCCCAATATACCTGGGGTTTGGGTACTTCTCATACCAGTGAGGAAAAGGAATGGGTTAATTACAAATATATCCGGTTTTACCAGGCCGTGCTGAAACGGGTCAATACCCATCTGTATGCGGGTTTTGGTTATGACCTCGATTATCATTTTAACATCGCGGGTGATTCCGGGGTCAATCTGCATACATTCACAGGGTACCCGTATGGACTGGCAGGCAATTCACTGTCCTCGGGCATCACGTTCAATATTTTATATGATACAAGGAACAGGAATATATATCCCTTTCCCGGAATATTTCTGGATATGGTTTATCGTATGAACCCCCGATTTTTAGGAAATTCAAATTACTGGCAGTCGATATTTGTAGACCTTAGGAAATATCTTCAACTGAATACATCCGCAAAGCCAAACCAGCAGAATACACTGGCATTCTGGTCTTTTCTATGGTGGAATTCCAATACAGGAACACCGTACCTGGATTTGCCCAGTACAGGATGGGATGAATTTAACCGCTCGGCAAGGGGGTTTGATCAGAACAGGTACCGCGGAAACGGGCTTTATTATTTTGAAACGGAATACCGCAGGGACATAACAAAAAACGGGCTGTTCGGGTTTGTTGTTTTTTCGAATATCAATACCGTCAGTGGTTCCGGAACCATGTTCAGGTCCTGGCATCCGGCCGGGGGATTCGGTCTGCGGATTAAATACAGCAAGGCCTCCAATTCCAATGTCGCCTTCGACTATGCCTTCAGCAAGGGGTATCAGACAATATTATTCAACTTCAGCGAAACATTTTAATAAGCGGTAAAACGGTGACTTCTCCTGGATCAGTTATGAATTTCAAATTCAACACCGGGCGGAGGTATCGGCACGGGTTGATGATGCCTGGAATACTCTGGACTGTGATGATGATTCTCGTGATAATAATGTTCTTCTGCGCATCCGGAAAAACAAAAGGTCGTTACTAAAATGAGAACAATAAAGCTGAGAAATTTATATTTCATAATTTGAGTTTGAAAGAGCGGTTTATTTATATCAGGCACTATATATATCATCCCCTCCATTGCTAATAATTCCGTCACCTGAATTCAGGTGAATGGGTAATGGCTGAAGGGTTCATGTAAAAATCGGTACAAATAACCGGGTAAGCGTTACATAACTCCGGGAATAGGTTGCATCATTCACACCATAACTCCGCCGGGAATATGTTGTTAAATTTTTCATCAGATTTCTGAATTTGCGGGTGGAGAAATCTCATCTCTTTCATCACCCAGCAGCATGCCCCAGGGTTTCAGGTTCCCGATCCGGTCGAATACGATTTTGATAATGGCAATGACCGGTACCGCAAGAAAAGCACCAGCAATACCCCACACGCTGCCGCCCACAATCACACCAATTATGGTGATGAGTGCATTGAGACGTACTTTAGCCGCCACCAAAAGAGGTAACAAAAGGTTTGCATCCAGGAGGTGAATCCCGAACAGGGTAGCTATCACTAAGAGTATTTTGCCAATGCCCGCAGTGGCAAAAGCGATCAGGGTGCTGATCAGCAGGGAGAATAATATTCCGACGTATGGAATTAAATTAAGCAGCCCGGTGAGCAGGCCCAGTAAAATGGGGTAGTCCACCCCCAGTATCCAGAGGGTCAGGCAGCATACGGTAGATACAATGATCATTTCTAAAAGAAGGCCCTGTATATACTGACCAATTCTGTGTTGAACCTGTGCAATGATATCATAAACGGCTTCACCTTCTTCTTCCCTGAACACGGCGATGAGAAATTTAACCAGCAGCCTGCGGTAATACAAAAGGAAAAACGTGTCAACCAGAGTGAAAATAATATATAAAAGCGTCGACGAAACAGAGCTCAGGATGGTATTTATGATCGAAGGACCATTGGTCAGCAACTGCGATGCGGCATTGTTCAGATAGTTATTCTGCCTGGTTGTATTGATGTGGAATTTCACGTATATCCACTGGTGCAGGTCTTTCAGTGAAGACAGCAAATGGAACTTAAACTGAGGCCATTCATCTGCCATCGTACGAATCTGGGAAACGACGATATAGATGACTACAGCAATGGAGAGCATCAGTAATATCACTGATATGGCGGCTGCCAGGCTTCGGTGAATTCGCAGCTTTTTCTCCAGGAATCCGGCTACCGGCAGCAGCAGGACGGAGAACAGGAGAGCGAATAAGAGGGGTGCCAGAACGTCTTTTCCTAATATGGCGATATAAAAGAGACAGATCACGCTGATAAGTACCATCGCCAGCTTGGTATAAAAAGGAGGCACTGGTTTTGGGGAAGTCATTGGTTTAGTATTTAACGGAATGAATGACCGGTCGCAAAAATGAATAATTAATCAGGGGAATGGAATTGGCCTGCCTGCCGGTTTATAATAATTGATTTTATAAAAAGGACGGATCTTTTGAAATGATCATTTCCCGTCTTCTTTTTTTTGCAGATCTTTTACCTGTTCTTTTTTCAAATTATCCGCTTCTTTTTTCTTTTTTTTAAAATAGCCCCGTAATAAAAAATTGTGTTTAACCGCTTCCATATTCTCATCCAGGCCCTTCGTGCTTTTTTTAAGATTACTCATGGTTTTGGTAATATTGTTTGCAAACAGGGTATCACCGATGAGCTTTGAGAGTGCTCCATTGCCGTGATTGATCCGATAGGCTATTTTAGAGAGTTCATCAGTGAATACCGCAGCATGATCGACAGTTATTTTCAGGCTTGCCAAAATGGAATCCATCTCAACGGGTTCATTTGAAGCAAGCAAGCTGCCTTCCATAATATTCTGCCGGCTAACTAGGCCGGGAGAGATCACAATCACTTTTTCACCCATTAAGCCATCAGTACCTATACTGGCACTTGCGTCTTTTTTTATAAACTTTGTAATGTTGCTTTGAATGGCCATCACTACGTTCACCGAAGTGTCGGTAATCAGGTGGATATTCTCAACGGTTCCGACGGTTATACCGCCGAAGCGCACGTTGCTGCCCACTTTAAGTCCTACCACATTGGCAAAAACGGCATGTGCCCGGAGTACGGAACTAAAAAGATTTCTTTGATTGCCTATAAAAAAAATGCCGGCCAGAAATACCCCGGCGCCTATCACAGTAAACATGCCAACCTTCCATTTCGAGCCTGATTCCTTTTTCATTTGAATATTTTATTCATTAAGCAAAAAACATTCTCACCCATTCATTGTCTGATGCGGCGAGTTCATCATAAGTCCCTTCAGTTTCTATCACCCCATCTTTCAAAATGACAATTCTGTCTGCTGTAATTTTTGCACAAGCCATGTCGTGCGTGATGATGATTGATGAGGTTTTGTTTTTTTTCTGCATGGAAACAATGAGATCGCTGATTTCTAAAGCTGTCGCCGTATCGAGGCCGGTTGTTGGTTCATCATAGAGCATAATTTCCGGTTTCAGTATTAAAGTTCTG
>DHWT01000233.1 GCA_002413325.1 Chitinophagaceae bacterium UBA5175
TACAGCGGTATCCGGGTGATCAAGTCCTTTGTGCAGGAATCTGCCATGCTTCGTTTTTTCAGTTCCAACAGTGAAGAATATCGTAAGAACGCCATCGGCCTGGCCAGAGTGGAAGCCATCTATTTCCCATCCATGGGATTGATCATCGGATTAAGCACCCTGTTGACCATTATGATCGGCGGGATTTATGTGATCCATGGTACACACCACACCGATCTGGGTACCATAACCGAATTCGTGATCTATATTACCATGCTTACCTTCCCGGTAAGCGCCATCGGATGGGTAGCCAGTATGATCCAGCGGGCTTCCGCTTCACAGAAAAGACTCAATGAGTTCCTGGAAACCGGGCCGGTGATCGGCAATATTCCTCAGGCTGTTAAACAACCCCTAAGCGGAAACATTTCGTTTGAACATGTTGATTTTATATATCCGCAAACCGGGATTCATGCGTTGAAGGATTTCAACCTGGAAGTCCGCAAAGGGGAAAAAATAGCTGTCATCGGAAGAACCGGCAGTGGTAAAACCACCCTGGCCCAGTTAATACTTCGCTTTTACGATCCCACGCATGGCCGGATCCGGATGGATGGGAAAAACCTGCAAAACCTGGACCTGGCCGATTTCAGGAACCAGATCGGGTACGTTCCCCAGGATGTATTTTTATTCAGTGATACGGTAACCGGCAATATACTTTTCGGAATGGACCGGAAATCTCCGGCGGAAGCAAAAAAAGCGGCTGAATATGCCAGTATTGACAAGGAAATTTCCCAGTTTTCATCCGGTTATGACACCCTGATCGGTGAAAGAGGGGTTACCTTGAGCGGAGGACAGAAACAAAGAATTTCCATCGCCCGCGCACTGGCCGGCAACCATGAAATCGTGATTTTTGATGACTGCCTCAGCGCGGTGGACGCCCGGACGGAAAAGGAAATCATCACCAATCTCTACAGCTATCTTAAAAACAGAACCGCCTTTATCATCACCCACCGGATTTTCACCCTCTTTGAATTTGACCGGATCGTGGTCCTGGACCAGGGTAAAATAGTGGAAACCGGATCGCATGAAGAACTGCTCGCCAGGAACGGTTATTATACCCGGCTCTACGAACAACAACAAAAATCCGGAGAGGAAGTGCAAACGCAGGACTGACGACTTCTGCGTAAAAACACGCGCCAGATACAATTTGGGGAATTTTTTGCCAGTTCCATAACAATATTATATTTGTAGGGGCTTGTTAGATTTTAGAACCAAAAACAATCAAAGTGGCTTACGAGAATAATGACAAAAGGATGGAGAGCGTATACAGCAAACGGATCCGGGCCGGCAAGCGCAGAACTTATTTTTTTGATGTCCGTGCAACACGCAGCAACGATTATTATCTGACGATTACGGAAAGCCGTAAAAAATTTAATGAAGATGGGTATGACCGGCACAAAATCTTCCTGTACAAAGAAGATTTCAATAAATTTATCAAGGCGCTTACCGAAGCCGTGGATTATGTAAAGACTGACCTGATGCCGGATTTTGATTTTGATGCATTCAACCACGATTCCATTTCTGAAAATGGCGAAGCACACCAGGAACTGCATGAATCCCCGCTGGATCCGGTCGTTCAGGTGTCAGAACCAGAGCCCATTAAAAGTGAACTGGCTTCCCCTGCTTCTGAACCTTCTTCTTCTTCTTCTTCAGATCACCTGGAGGAAGTTGATAAATGGTAAATTTATTATCAGCTTGTTTCAAACCTCCCTATGGAGGTTTTTTTATTTGGGCCCTTCAATAAAATTTGCGGCCCTGCGGGTGATATTGGCCCAGTAAAAATGATCGTAGAACCCGGGAGGCATGGTTGCATCCAGTTCAATAACCCGCAGGATGGCTTCTGCAAAAAAAAGCCAGTCCTGATCCGGGCATATAACCAGTTTACCATTACACAAAGCGGGATCGATGCCAATGGCCCCGTTTTCCGTGGATACCGCATTGAGATTATAAGCCAGCGCTTCTACGAGTTTTGTTTTAATTCCCCCGCCGGATACCACCGTATTCAAAAACACCAGACAACCGTTCAGGTATAATTCCAGGTTTTCAACAAATCCTAAAACGAGTACCGACGGGTAGGATGCCTGCCGGATGGCTTCGGGAATATCCAAACCCAGGACCAGGATCCGGTAGGGGATACCCTTCCCCTGCAAAATGGGATTTATTTTAAAAAGCAGACTATCCAACGCCTCGCGATTGGGGGCATACCCAAAAGCACCATTAAATAATAACAAAGGAATATGTCCGGGAATCTGCAGTTGTTCGTGAAGCTGCGACCGGGCAGCCTGCCGTGCTTCCAGGGGCAGGGGTCCGGGTATTTCGGTTCCGAAACTGACCGTAAGGCAGGAAGCCGGATCCAGCCCGAAAGCGGATATCGCATAATTCCTGTCCTCGTCCTGTATAAAAAAATTAAAATCTGCCTGCCGGTGGGTGAATCTTTCATAGTTCCATAAAATGGGCCACCACCATTTCCCCAGGCTTTTCCAGCGCTTCCCTTCCATATTATGGGAATGTACCACGAGGCGTACGCCGCAGCATTTTTTCAGTAAAATACCCAGCCACCCATAATAAGGATGTTCCAGGATCAGGTGGGTGGCTTTTTTTTCACGAATCTGTTTTCTGACCCTAAAAAAAATGAATGGATTGAAATACCTGCTGCGCGCATTGGGAAGGATATTCAGCAATTCATATCCGACTGCAGCATCCGGCTGATTTTTCCTGGTAGTAATGACCGTCACCTCGTGATGCCTGGAAAAATATTTATAGAAAAGGGCAATCCCTTTTTGCCCTCCGGATCTTGCAGGCAGGAAGGGGTAAGAAACCAGGGAGATGATATTCATAATTAAAAACCTGAAGCCTACAGCCTGAGGGTTTTGTTGAAATTTAGTCGTTAACAGACAGCCGCTTAATATTTTTTCAATTCATTTTATTACTGAAAAATTTCATCTTAGGCGTTATGCGTTAAGCGTTATGCGTTAAGCGTTAAGCGTTAAATCTTTCTTCGGAAAAATCCCCAGCACCTGTAAAGCCGCAGCGATCAATAATAAATAGGTAATGATGGCAGCCCATATACTCAGCCGGTTACCCATAACGTAAGATTTAGGTTCGAACCGGAATTCAATGGTATGGTCTCCTGCAGGTAGTGCCATACCGCGTAATACATAATCCACTTTACAATAGGGGGCCGGATTCCCGTCTATGAAAGCATTCCAGCCCTTGTCATAATAGATTTCACTGAAGACCACAAACTGGTTGGTTTTCGATTTGAAACGGTAGGAAATCTTGTCATTCAGGTTTTCGATCAGTTGTACGGCGGCAGAACTGTCCCTCACCGGCATGAAAGGAATTTTATCCTTATAGATATTTTCAATAACGGCCGTATCGCGCAGATTCACACTGTCCAGGGCGGCCATTTCCTGATCCGCATTATTTACAAAATGAATGGCAGACACCAGCCAGCAGGAACCAAATGCGCCGGGATTCAATTCAGCTACCGTCCTGCCATCCGGTCCTTTCCGGATAAAGTATTTTGTATTGAGCATATTATAGACCATCGGATTGCCTTTGGACAGCTGGCGTTCAATTAAATCATTGTACAAAGCAAGTTTGGCAGGATGGTATCCGCCCACTGAATTATGGTAATAAGACGCGCGTGAATCGGAAAAAGGATCCCCACCGGTTGACATATCCATCACCCGGAAGTTTTTTTCAGGATCAGCATTAATTTTAAGATCTGCATCCGACGGCGCAAAAGTGGCTTCAATATTTTCAGGATCGGAATAACTGTCCTCACTCAGATATTTTTTCCCCTCCGCCATCAGGTCATAGGAGCTGAGGAGGAGCAGTCCGGCAAGCAAAACGGGTGATTTGATTTTTCCCCGGAAATAAAACCAGCAAAGCGCAGCGGCCAGTAAAACAAAAATAATGCTTCGGATCAGGTCTGCCTGAAAAATTCCTTTGCGATCCTCGTGCAGGGCCGACATCCAACTGCTGACAACCTGATTGGCCTGTTGCTGCATTTCCGGCGTAGGTTGTTTACCCTGGGCCTGCTGCTGCATAATGTTTGAAACAAAATTTTCCTTTACCCGGCTGTCAGCATCCGATTTAAAATCGCTCATCAGGAAAATGAACAGGCTGATTAAAACCAGGCCTCCGGTTATATATAAGACGTTTTTGAATTTTCTTAAAAGGATATCCATTTTTTCAGAAGAATCAATAAACTCCTGCAAACCCAGGACAGCCAGCAGGGCAAACCCCAGTTGGGGCATTACGAGGGCCATGGAAGGTGCACGGAACTTGCTGTATAAAGGCAGGTTATCAAACAGGAAGTAATTGAAGGCAGAAAAATGCCTGCCCCAGGCAAGCACGATACCTGCAAGACATACAGATAATATCCACCATTTATGCCAGCTCCTGACATACACCATACCCAGGATAAATAAAAAGCAGATCACGGCACCCAGATAAACGGGCCCGGCGGTATTTGGTTGATCACCCCAGTACGCATTGGCATTCGCAATGGCTAATGCATTATCTTCCGGAACGCCCACTTCGGATAATTTGTCAGCAAATTTTGAACTACCCGAAATTTCCTTTCCGGAATAACCGCCGCCCTGCATGCCCGGAACAAAAAGCGTCAGTGTTTCTGAAATTCCATAACTCC
>DHWT01000235.1 GCA_002413325.1 Chitinophagaceae bacterium UBA5175
GGAATCAACCAGGATACTCAGGATTGTGGATGAAACAAAGTCCTGTATCGTATTAATATCTGTCGTGATGGTACTCAGTAATTTTCCCACCTGGTGTGAATCGTAGTAAGCCAGGGAGAGATGCTGCAGGTGGTGGTAGGTGCGTTTGCGCAGGTCATGGGCTATGTACTGGGCAACACTTTCAGTATAATAATTATCTATATAACCCGCCAAACCTCCAATAGCTGTAAGCAACACCAGTAAAATGCCGCATGAGGCCGCAAGCCCCATGAGATGCTCACCCGGGAACAGGGTATTGAGCCACGAAAGCCCGGGGGGTAGCGGATTTTGACTGATCACATTGTCGATGATGATTTTTAAGGGCCATGGCGCAGCGAGACTGATGACTGTTTCAAGCAACATGGCAATCAGAATCACCATCAGCCATTTCCTGTAAGGGGAAATCAGACCCATGACGAGATGGGTAAGGTTTTGGGATCTCCGATTGCTTTTCCCTGCTGAATTTTTCAGCTCGGCACCCGGTTTTTTACTTGTGGACATATCGTTATCTTCATAGATTCAAAAACTATGTGATTTCCTTTTCATGGCTGTTCGTATCCTGTAAGGCAATTTACTAAGAATGATATTGGGAGCTGCAGTTTATTTAAAATCAAACAGGAGATGAAGTTTCGGTAAATTATATGGAAGAAGAAATTACACATTTATATATCGGTAAAAGAGGTTTGGCTGTGGTTATTGACTACACCCTGACCTGGGCCTTTACAAATTGGGTTTAAAAAAAATGAATAAATATATCGCAAGTATATTGTGGCTCTCCGTTATGCTGTCAGCCAGGGAAAGGGGCACAGCCCAAAACAGTAAACCTTTGTATACAGCTCCCCTGGGTGTAGAGGCTTATACGTTTCGGAAAAGTTTTTCCATTAATACAGCTAAAACACTGGACACTATAAAGATGATGGGGTTTACCGAGATAGAAGGCGGCGGGGAACAGATGCCCCCGGAAGAATATAAGAAATTGTGCGGGGAAAGAGGTATCAGCATCCCATCCATAGGGGCAGGTTATGAACAGCTGGTTACACATCCTGACTCAGTGGCTTTCAGGGCCAGAACCCTGGGCGCCAGATACGTGATGTGCGCCTGGATACCTCATGATCATGGTGTGCTGACTTATGAAAATGCAAAAAAGGCCGCGGATGATTTTAACAGGATCGGGAAAATACTTAGTGAGCAGGGACTTATCTTTTGTTATCATGCACATGGTTATGAATTTCAGCCTTATGGTAATGGCAGCCTGCTGGATTTTCTATTTGAGAATACAGACCCCCGATATGTATCCTTCGAGATGGATGTTTTCTGGATGCAGTTTGGGGGTGGCAACCCGGTAGACTTATTGAAAAAGTATGGCAGTCGTTGGAAGCTTATGCATCTGAAAGATATGAGAAAGGGTACAAAGAGGAACCTTACCGGTCTTAGTTCTCCTGAGAATGATGTACCTCTGGGTACGGGTGAAATTGGTATTCCGGACATCCTGAAAGAAGCCGGTATAATAGGGATTTCCCATTATTTTATTGAAGACGAAAGCAACCAGGTGGATCAACAGGTTCCGCAGAGCATCCGGTACCTGAAAAGCTTGAAGGATAGATAGAATTTCTCCAGGATTTTCTAAACGGTGGTGTCCCTGGTACAAAAGGAAACATCAGAACTTAATTAAACGGGAATTTTTGTATATGAGTAAAAGAATTCCGGTGCATCCCAAACGGGCGATCCAGGTGATATTTAAAAAAAAATGATTTACTTAGATGGTTCTTTTCCTGCTTTAATGATCAATACTGTAAATTTATGGCTGGCGAAGCATTCAGGTTTTCAGGTGATGATGCATTAAATTATGAGAAATACCTGGGCCCTGTTTTATTTGAACCTTCTGCACTGGAGTTCCTTCCTTATTTAGGATCTCCGAATGTTCAGTCTGTATTGGAAATATCCAGCGGTACGGGCAGGCTGACCAGGCATCTTCGAAAATATTTTCCGTTAACAACAAGACTGATCGCTTCGGATATCAGTCCGGATATGCTCCAGGTGGCCAGGGAGCAATTGAAAGATCCTTCCATCGAATTTCAGATTGCGGATGCCCAGCAACTTCCTTTTGCAGATGGTTCTTTTGACCTGGTCGTTTGTCAACATGGGCTGATGTTCCTGCCTGACAAACTAAAAGGATTTAAAGAGGTTTTCCGGGTATTAAAACCCGGCGGCCGGTTTATCTTTGCCACATGGGACCGTACAGAGGACATTCCGATATTGAACCTTATATTTAATGAATGGGTCATTCCATTTTTTGAAGGAGAAGATACTGCCCGGTTTCTGATTCCATTTTCTTTGTATGAACCGGCAAAATTATTTGATTACTTAAGCGAAGCAGGTTTTACAAATAACAATGTGTTCCGGGTTGAATTCAAGGGCAGGAGTTCTTCCCCGAAAAATCTGGTAAATGGTTTGTTTTTGAAACATCCGATCGGCAGGGAAGTAGCAAAGAAGGACCCGGCAGCTATGCATCCGATAGCTGCGGAAATGGAGAAACACATAGTCGGTCAATTTGGTGAAAACGATATTCTTTTTGATCTCAAAGCGTTGATAGGGATGGGACATAAATAGATGTTGATATTTTATAAAAATCCCCGTTTCCGATACCCAATGACCAGGCATTATATTGAAGTATTGGTATCACAGATCTCCAGGAATCAAAAACTTGTAATATGAAAAAATATCTCTTCTGTATCAGCGGCATCCTGTTGATGGCCACATTTGCCAAAGCGCAGACTTCCAATTATAGAGTTGTTTTTGATATGTCCAGTAAGGATTCGGTCAATCAACAGGCCGTTATCCGTGAAATCGGACTCATCACCGGTTCCAGCCCGGATGCAAAACTGGAAGTGGTGATATATGGACTGGGGTTGGACCTGGCCTTAAAAGATCGTTCTACACAGCAGTCTGCTATACAAAAAATAATAGCGGATAACAAAGCTTCTTTTAAAGTGTGTGCAATCACCATGAGCCGGAATCATATTGACAAATCACAGCTGGTACCCGGAATTGAGGTTGTGCCGGACGGTATCTATGAAATCATTTCAAAGCAGCAGGAAGGATGGGGTTATATCAAAGTGGCGCACTGAAAATATTATTTATTACCGGATGTTTTCCTTTTTGCCAAAATCCGGTAGTACCGGAATTATTTTTTTATGCCTGAAGAATCAGACGTTCCTAAAATAACCCCGGACGGAGAGTTTATTCCGAATGAAGGTATCCGGGATTCAACGCTTTCCCAAACAATAACCCGTTCAGCCGATATGGAAGTACATCATCACCCGGAAGTGGAAAAAAAGAGCCCTAAGGGGTATTTGCTGGAAGGCTTGATGATATTTTTGGCAGTGACAATGGGATATTTTGCAGAAAACATTCGTGAAAATTATACGGAACATGAGCGGGCCGAAGTGTATGCATCGTCCATGCTCAAAGACCTTGAAGCAGATACCGCCCAACTCAGGTCTTACAGGGACTATTTTGATTATACCTCAAAAAAAGCTGATACACTAATGTTATTGCTGGCTGAGAATGATCCAAAAAATATTGCTTCCGGCAAATTATACTGGTACGGACTTTTTGGCGGTGCACACCGGTATTTTGTGCCGAATGATGCCACACTGCAGCAAATGAAAAGCTCTGGGACTTTGCGTTATTTTGATAAAACAGTTGCTAACAATGTGGCAAAATATGACCGGTTCTGCAGAATGATGCAAACGAATGAAGAAATGGTCAGGGATATCTACACGGAAATCAGGAAGAGCAGAGCCCTGATATTTGACTTCAGGTATAATGATATGGCGAACAATATATACCAGTTAAACAGGATATCATTTGATCAGAATAGGATTGATTCTTTTTCCCGCAGCAATCCGCCCTTATTGAGTTACGACAGAACACTTTTTAATGAATACGTGGAACTGGTCCGTTCCAGATTCATGCACAGGAATGTTGAACTGGCAGATTCATTAATCATACAGTCCCGCGAACTAATCAGTGAATTAAGATTAAAGTATAATGTAACCGGTGAGTAAAAGGCAAATTGATTATTGGGACTTTGGCGGGTTTAAAGGTGATATGAATCCTGAGGACTCCTTTCCGGTAAATTCAACCTGACGGGTGGACGAAAAAATGGGTATCTTTTCAAGGATTATTGAATTTAAAAACGGGTTTTATATAGAGGATCCGTAGCAGGTTCTCTTTCTTTTAGTCAAATACAAACAATTTGCAATGAAGGCATCAAAACAGTTCGTTATTTTTTTACTGGCGCAGGTTTGTTTTTTCACCCTGGCCAGAGCCCAGCAAAAGCAGTTCAAAGCACTGATCGTTACAACAACCAGGGGATGGCACCACGAATCCCTACATGCCGGGGTCCTGGCCATCCAGGAGCTGGGCAGAAAGAATTTTTTCGATGCGGTATTGTTTGAAGATCCCAACGGCTTCACGGATAAATTTCTTTCACAATTCCAGGTAGTTATATTTTTAAATACAACGGGGGACATTTTTGATTCTGCCCAGCAAAAAGTGATGGAACGGTTTATTGAAGCCGGCAAGGGATTTGTCGGAATACACAGTGCATCGGATACGGAATATGAATGGGAATGGTACACCAAACTGGTCGGCAGGATGTTCCATATCCATCCAGCTATTCAGACAGCCCGGTTAAATATCATCGACAACAGTTTTCCCGGCCTGCAGGGATATACCGGCAATAAATGGTGGACAGACGAATGGTATGAATTCGGAGCAGAAAAAATATCAGGCCTTAATTATATCCTGGCGGTGGACGAAACCAGCTATAACCCGAATGTTCAATGGGGTGAAAAGAAAGGGGTGGGTATGGGAAAATTACACCCGGTAGCCTGGTACCATAATTATGATGGCGGTCGTTCATTTTATACCGCGCTGGGGCATATGCCGGAAGACTTCAGTGATCCTGCATTTCTGAATTTTTTGTATTCAGGTATTTTCTGGGCCGCCACAGGAAAAAAATAAATTAAGAACCCGCCGGGCAGATTTACCAGTCACTATTTAATCGTTCACTCAGATAACACATAACATATTAGACTATGATACCTGTAAAAGCATATGCAGCCCAAAGCCCTTCCTCAGCGCTGGCTCCGTTTCAATTTGAAAGAAGGGATTTAAAAGAACATGATGTACTGGTCGACATTTTATTTTCAGGCGTATGCCATTCTGATTTACACCAGGCCAGGGATGAATGGGGTGGCTCCATGTATCCCATGGTGCCGGGGCATGAAATTGTCGGCAAAATTATTAAAACAGGGGTCCAGGTAAAAAAATTCAGCCCGGGCGATTTGGCTGGCGTGGGCGTGATGGTGGACAGTTGCCGGGAATGCAGACCCTGTAAAAATTACATGGAACAATATTGCGCGGAGGGGATGACCGGGACCTATAATAATTATGAAAGAGATCGGGTAACAATTGCACAGGGAGGCTACAGCACCCGGATTGTTTGTGATGAAAGATGGGTGTACCATATTTCTGATAAGCTGGACCTGGCGGGGGTTGCTCCCTTACTGTGCGCCGGCATCACCACGTATTCCCCGTTAAAATATGCCGGTGTCCGGCCCGGGCATAAAGTGGCGGTAGCCGGTCTGGGTGGCCTGGGCCATATGGCGGTAAAATTTGCGGTTGCCATGGGTGCTGAAGTAACTATGCTCAGCACTTCCCCGTCAAAAGCAAATGATGCCCTCAAACTGGGCGCGCATCATTTTGTATTAAGTAAGGATGCAGCAGCCATGAAAAAACTGGAAAGCCATTTTGATGTGGTCCTCGATGCCGTAAGTGGTAATCATGATTATGAGATTTATTTAAAGCTGCTGGATGTGCAGGGGAAATTGCTGGTAGTTGGATTGCCAAAGGAAGCGCCCAGGGTGAGCCCGTTTGAACTAATCAAAAACCGCCGTTGTATCCTGGGTTCCATGATTGGAGGTACCCTGGAAACCCAGGAGATGCTTGATTTCTGTGCTGAGAAAAATATAGTGGCTGATGTGGAAGTCATACCCATGCATTATATCAATGAGGCGTACGAACGGATGCTTAAAAATGACGTGAAATACCGGTTTGTCATTGATATGGCAAGTTTGAAGTAAATGATACCTTTATAGCATAACTCCCGCTTTATATGAACTCTCCCCAGAAACGAGTTTCCGTTGCAGGGTTATTAATTGCACTGGGCATCATTTATGGCGACATCGGTACGTCTCCCCTGTATACTTTGCAAACCATTCTCACAGAGGGCGGGCAGGTGAATGAAGGCCTGGTATTTGGTTCTATCTCCTGCATCTTCTGGACATTAACCCTGCAGACAACATTTAAATATGTAATCATCACCCTGCAGGCTGACAACCATGGGGAAGGGGGTGTATTCTCCCTGTATTCCCTGGTGAGGAGATATGGAAAAAAGCTGGTCTATCCGGCAATTATTGGAGCCGGGACCCTGCTGGCAGATGGTATTATTACACCCCCCATTACGGTTACTTCTGCCATTGAAGGGTTAAACATGGTCAGCGGTTTTCATAACCACATCGTTCCCGGTAACAGTCTGGTGATTGAAATTGTATTGGTTATTCTTTTCCTCCTGTTTCTTTTCCAGCGGTTCGGAACCCGGATCGTGGGCGGTTCCTTCGGGCCCTTCATGTTTCTCTGGTTTTCCATGCTCGGTGTGCTCGGCGTTGTACAGATCATCCATTATCCCGGAATCTTTGTTGCGTTAAATCCCAAATACGGTATTGAACTGCTTACGCAGCATCCAAAAGGATTCTGGTTACTGGGGGCCGTCTTTTTATGTACCACTGGCGCTGAGGCCCTCTATTCGGACCTGGGTCATTGTGGCAGAAGCAATATACGCGTTAGCTGGATTTATGTAAAGGCGACTTTAGTCTTAAATTATTTAGGCCAGGGCGCATGGGCTCTGTTACAACACAAAAATTCCCTGGATGGTGTTAATCCTTTTTTTGCCATTGTTCCCCATTGGTTTTTGCTGCCCAGTGTGTTGATCGCCACGATAGCCTCTATTATTGCCAGCCAGGCTTTGATCAGTGGTTCGTTTACACTGATCAGCGAGGCCATCAGCCTGGGTTTCTGGCCGCGGGTTAAACTGAAATACCCGACCGATATCCGGGGACAGATCTATATCCCGAGCATCAACTGGATCTTATTCACAGGCTGTATTTTAGTTGTATTTTATTTCAGGACCAGTGAGGCTATGACAGCTGCTTATGGCTTTTCCATTACGGTGGCCATGCTTATGACAACGGTGCTGATGTATTATTTTTTGCGTTACATAAAACATTATCCTTTTTGGATCGTCGGAGCGATCATTACTGTTTTTGTTTGTGTGGAATTTAGTTTTTTCGTTGCCAACGCAATCAAATTGCTCAAGAGATTATTTTTCCTGGTATTTGAAGTCGGACTGATCACAACGATGTATGTCTGGTATAATGCAAGAAGGATGACCTTACAGCTCCTGACCTTTGTTCATATTAAAGACTACTGTGAGTTGCTGGAGAAACTGAGCCTGGATACAAGTACCCCGAAATTCGCTACACACCTCGTTTACCTGACAAAATCCGGCAGCCACAAACAAATAGAAAAAAGAATCATCGATTCCATATTCAGCCATACAACCAAACGCGCGGACATGTACTGGTTCCTGAATATCGGCAGGTCCGACGATCCTTATACAATGGAATACAGCGTGGAGCCTATACTGAAGGATAAAATCATGAGGATCGATTTCCGGCTGGGTTTCAGGATTCAACCGAAAATCGGGATCATGTTCCGGAAAGTGGTGGAAGAGATGATCGGGAATAAGGAAATAGAAATTGACAACCGGTTCCCTTTTTTAAACGATAAGGGTGCCCATGATTTCCGGTTCGTTATCCTGGAACGTTTCCTCTCCTACGACAACGAATTCGCTTTCAGGGAAGGCTTTATATTGAACACGTATTTCAGCATTATTAAACTGGCGCAGTCGGATCCCGAAGCCTATGGAATAGACAGTGACCAGGCCGTCGTTGAAAAAGTTCCCCTTGTGGTGGCGCCGGTTACGAAAATTAACCTGCGGAGGATTCAATACAAAAATGATCCGTCAGACCACTAGATTCAGATGCAGGGCGTTCGGCACGGTTATATACCATGGCACATGAGTTTATCGTAAAATGGGAACCAACTTCCAATTTTGGCATTTCCCGCAGTGTTGTGATTTTACTTTACCGTAGTCCTTAATACAGGCGTTGCAATGAAAAACAGTGTAAAGGCCCACTGATCACCCGGTTATGATCTGTGCTATGGTAACATGTTTGTCAAACAGCAATTTTTAGGATAATCACCAATGAAGAAATAAATCATTTCATACACTTCCTGGGAATTGAGATTTATTGACGGGCATACATTTCTGAAGTGACCGTTTCTGAAAAGATTCAGTACGTCATCCGGAATTTATTTGGAATTTCTTACTGAGCCCTGCTGCATACATTCAATTTGAAGTGATTTTCCGGGAACGTTTATCTCTCAACTCAAATAAGGCGATGAATGCGGAAAACAGGAGTGAGCCTGCCATAACAATGTAAGACGCACCGAACCCCCCGGTGAATCCGTTTAAATAGCCAACCAGGTAGGTGCCTGCAAATGCACCCAGTGCACCTGAACTGTTAATCAGGGCTGTGGCCCCGCCGGCAACATTTTCCGGTAAAATTTCTGATATGAATGCAAAGAACGGACCGTAAGGAGCATACATTGCCATGCCCGCTGTACAAAGTAGTACGAATGACAGCCAGAAATTATTCGGGCCAAGTAAATAAGACCAGTAAAAAGCAATGGCACCGAGCAGCAGGCAGGGCCAGATAAATGGTTTTCTTTTTAAGGTCTTGTCGGAAAAATGCGATACCGTTACCATGCCGGCAATGGCCATTAAATAGGGTACCGCAGACAGCCACCCGGTTCTAACAATACCCATGCCGGGTGCCGCATGAATAATAGACGGAAGCCAGAGTACAAAACCATATACACCGAGGCTCCATAAAGCATATAAAAAACAAAGTGAGATAACCACCCTGGATTTAAAGGCAGACATATAATTTTTAACGGGCCTGATGGTTTGCTGCTCCTGTTGTAGCGTTTCGTTCAGCGCTTTCTTTTCATCTGGTTTCAGCCAGGTTGCTTCTTCAGGCCTGTCATTTATAAGCTTCCGCCAGAAGAAAGCCCACAATATGGCAGGGATTCCTTCCCAGATAAACATCCATCTCCAGCCGACGGCATGTATCAGGTAGCCTGAAATGACAGACATCCACAGGATCGTTACGGGATTACCAAAAAAGAGAAAAGTAATGGCCCTTGATCGTTCCCCCCTGGTAAACCACCTGCTTAATAAAAGCAGCATAGCAGGAAATACGGCACCTTCAACCGCACCCAGCATAAACCGGACGATGATTAAAAGTCTGATATTACGGATCAGCCCGGTTCCCACGGCAAAAAAGCCCCAGAAGATCAGTGACCAGAATATCAAATTCCTGGCGCTTTTACTGGCAGCATACATCGCCCCGGGAATCTGAAAGAAAAAATATCCAAGAAAGAAAAGCGATCCCAGTAAAGAAGACATGGCCGGGGTAATATGCAGGTCACCGGCCATTCCACCGGCCACTCCGAACCCGAAATTTGCCCGGTCGAGGTAGGCCAGGCTATAAGTGATAAAAACCACCGGTATTAGGCGGTACCAGCGGGATACAGCAATTTTTTTTTGATTGTCCATTAAAACGGGTTCTGAATAATAGATACCTGCTCATGTATTCTTTCATACCTGCGTACACCGTTATGACCGGCAATAATTGCCCCGGTAACTAAATTATAGAAGAGGGAAATTTCTACCACACCGGTGATATTTTTACACTGGTTTTGCATAATTGCCAGTTCAGGCCATTGCGGAAACCTGCAATCGAGCAGGTGATTTCCGTTTCGGGTAATCAGAGGACGGCCGGTATTTTCCTGTGTCCGTATCGACAGCGATACTTCCGGGAAAATGGTTTTTATTTTTTTGATCACATATTTTGTTGACTGTGGAAGAACTTCCAGAACCAATGGGAATTTATTTTCCAGTTTCTTCACAAATTTTGAATCATCCCCCAGGATGATAAATTGTTTTGCCATAGCTCCCAGCAATTTCTCCTGGGTGTGTATTCCCGCTCCGCTTTTTAAGGCATTGAGTTGGTAATCTAACTGGTCGCATCCGTCAAAATACTGATCGAGTGAGTCTGTTGAAGAGATATCCGGCACATGGATTCCGGCTTGCTGAAGAAAATCTTTTGTTTGCAGGGAAGATGTATACAGGCTGATGTTCAGACCGCACCTGATGCCTTCCGCCAGGTGAACTGCAAGCCACCGGATTGTTGCGCCATCCCCCAGACCTATGGAACTGTCGTTTTTGATCAAAGTATAGGCCACCCGGGCCGCTTCCTGTTTAAGGTCCATGCATGATAATTATAGTGCCACTAATTTAGTGATTAAAGTTAATGTCACAGGTTCACTGGAAAAGGCAGGGTAAAATGAAAGGTAAACCGGGGTAACCGGCCTCAGACTTTAATCATGGGGGAGAAGTCATAATTATTGGTGAAATAAATCCAACGCTGATATATTGCATACCCGACCAGGTGATGCTTCTCAGGGGATAAGGTGAATCAAATGTTTTAGTCCAGTTGATTCCATCAGCAGAGCTGAAGATTCCACTGATACCCGAGGCCATTAACCTATTGCCAGACCATACCACACCCGTTGCACCCCAGGAAATTTTGTCGTTCACAATCCAGGTGACTCCATCCGGGGAAGTGGCTGTTATTCCAAATCCAACTGCTGCATATTGGCTGCCTGTCCAGGTGATGTCGTTCAGTTCTATGCCCATTCCCATATTGACCGTACTGCTACGGTTTGTCCAGTCCAGTCCGTTGGGAGAAGTTAAAATCAGGGGTGCTCCCAAAACTTTTCCTACGGCCACATATTGATGATTTGCCCATATGACCGTATTCAGATTTCCTCCCGTTACAGCAAATCCGTTATTTGTCCACGTAATACCATCAGGTGAATTGAATATTACTGTTTTGCTGTTCGTATTATCCTGTCCGACGGCCACATACCCCGTACCGGACCAGGCAACGGAATAAAATCCTATGCTGCCGCCACCTGAATACCGGGATGTCCAGGTAATGCCATCCGGAGAACTGAGAATGGTATTGGCAGCTCCTACAACTACGTATTGTGTGCCGGACCAGGTCAGTCCGTATAGCATCACGGAGGTCCCGGCGTTCACCTGGGTCCAGGTAAGACCATCGGTCGAATACAGCATGGTTCCTCCGTCGCCGACAGCCATAAAGGTCTGATTTGTCCAGACTACCCTGAAAAGCGGCCAGGATTGGGATATGACCGACCAGCCCGTTCCGCTGTCGTCTATTACGGCCTGTACGGAACCCTGTAATTTGTTGGAACTGTTGCCCCCGTTATCAATGATCCAAAGCTGGAAGGTAAATGTTCCGGCTGTTGCCGGAAAGACCACCTGAAAAGTCCCGGAAAGTGTTCCGCTTGTTAATGAATTAGAAGGAACCGCCATGGTGAGATCACTACCTGTAGAAGTGGTTAACCTGAATTTTGCAACGCCTCCGGAGGCATTAACAAAATCAATGGTTCCATAAATAGTGATGGTAGTTGAGGTTTGTTTGATTGTTACGGTAGAAGGATCGTAATGCAGATTCGATATGGTAAGTGTTGAACCATTGGACCGGGTTGAATCTTTTTTGCATCCGGTTATGGAAATTGCCAGTCCGAGGGCAAAAATGATTTTAAATATTTTTTTCATCATACCGGCATTTCTCAGGATAAAGTTCCGCCGACAGTTATTATCCTTTAATGATTTTCATCAGCAGGCATCATGACCTTGCACACTCAATCTATGGCAGCATGTACATTTTTTAAAAACTTCCCGTGAAGCAGGTCAAATATCGGGTGCCGGATATATCCGTTTAGCTGGTATAAGGAAATGACCGTTTGGGCTGACACCATAATTTTTATGCCTGGAAAAGAAGCAGGTTTGACTTATCTGACTGCTTTAGCGTATGGTTTGCGATTTTATCTTGTTTGAAGTTAAAATGAGTTACCTTATTTCTGCTTTTGCCTTCTTTTCCCATTTAACCCTCCTTCTTTAATCATTAAAACAGCCATCATGAAAAAGTCTAACCGACTCATTTCCGTATTTATTTATTGCCTTACAGCAGTTGTTTTCATTTTCGGGTTTCAGGTAAAACTCCATGCCCAGGACCGTTCGGTTTCCTCCTGGCAGTTCCGTCATGTTCCCAATGACAAAATTGATGAATTCATTAAAAGAGAAACTACGTATTGGAGTAAAGTGGCACAAAAAGCAGTGGATAATAAAACCATGTTTTTCTGGGCACTTTTTGAAAAAGTAAGTGGTTACGATCTGCAGAATTCGTCCAATTACTTATTCATTAATACATTTCCTGATATTGATAAGGCCGGGGATATGTGGGGTGATGTGGAACAGGTTGCCGGGGTCAAGATCGGGGATATGGAGGATAATTCTTTTACTACGGTTACCAGCGAATTCTTTGTAAAAGACCGGGAATGGGTACAGGCCGCTAAGACAAATTCCGCGAAGGATTTCAACTATGTAGTCATGAATTACCAGAATACCAACTATCAGGACAGCCTGGTCAACCTGGAGAAAAAATACTGGGAACCCTTTATCAAGGGAGCCATGGATAAGGGTCAAACCAGGCAGGTGGCGTGGGGAAATGCCGTTGTGCTTTCGCCTAGGGGTGAGAATATCAAGACGACAACCGTTTCTTTCGATCTATACAAAACACTGGGTGACGCATTATTACAGACCTGGGATCCAAAAACCGTTTTTCCGACAAAGTTATTTCCGATGCTGAGTAAATTACAAATAAACAGACCGGGTATTGTTGTTTACCGCGTAGTAAAAGTAGTTTCAGCTCCCTAAGCTTTTTTCTAAGATGTAAAGAATTCAAAGCCTCCCGGAAATCCAGGGAGGCTTTTTTCGCCGGTCCGGTATAAAATCATTTTTCTTCCGCACCGGGAATACTATATTTGCCCTATGCAAATCTGGAAAAATATCATTACCCGACCTTCCTGATCATCATCATCCTGCTCTCCCTTCATTCTTTTTTCCATATTCAAATCACATTACTCAAATAGTTATTGTATGAAAACAATAATAGAACCTTTCCGCATAAAATCTGTTGAGCCCATCTATTTCAATACCCCGGAAGAAAGAATAGTAATTTTAGAAAAGGCTTTTTACAATCCCTTCCTGATCCACTCCACGGATGTTTTAATCGACCTGCTTACCGATAGTGGCACGAGCGCTATGAGCAGCAACCAGTGGGCCGGCATGATGCAGGGCGATGAATCCTATGCAGGCAGCCCCAGTTTTTTCCGTTTTGAAGCGACCATACAGGAGATCACGGGCATGCCCTGGGTTATTCCCACCCACCAGGGAAGAGCGGCGGAAAAAATACTGTTCAGTATCCTGGGGGGTAAGGGGAAATGCTTTTTAAGCAATACCCTGTTCGATACGACGAGAGCCAATATAGAATTCTCCGGAGCCGAAGGAATTGATTTGATTTGTGAGGAAGGAAAACATCCGTCCGTTCCCGCCCCGTTTAAAGGCAATATGGACCTGGGGGCGTTGAAAAAAACGATCCTGGAAAAAGGCCCGGCCAATATCCCCCTCTGCATCATAACGGTCACCAACAACTCCGGCGGCGGACAGCCGGTGAGTATGCAGAATATAAAAGAAGCTAAAAAGATTTGCGCAGAACATGGAATCCCGCTTTTCATTGATGCCTGCCGTTTTGCCGAAAATTCCTATTTCATCAAGCTGCGTGAAGAGGGTTACCGGAACAAACCGGTTCCTGAAATCGCCCGGGAACTTTTCTCCTATGCGGATGGGTGTACCATGAGCGCAAAAAAAGATGCCTTCGCCAATATCGGAGGTTTTCTGGCCATGCATGATGGGGAACTTGCCCGGAAATGCAGGAACCTGCTGGTCATCACGGAAGGATTTCCCACATACGGCGGACTGGCAGGCAGGGACCTGGAAGCCATTTCAATTGGTTTAAAAGAAGTGATGGATGAAAACTATCTGCAATACCGGATACGCAGCATCGAATACCTCACCAATAAATTAATTGAAGCCGGTGTGCCTGTCATGCAGCCTGCAGGGGGACATGCCGTGTACCTGGATGCAAAGAAGTTTCTATCCCATATTCCGGTTGAGCAATATCCGGGCCAGGCACTGGTAGGCGCATTGTATTTGCATGGTGGTATCCGGAGCGTGGAAATCGGTTCGCTCATGTTCGGGAAATATGATGAAAACAAAAATCTCATTCCGTCGCCATTGGAACTGGTTCGCCTGGCGATACCGAGAAGAGTATACACCCAGAGCCATATAGATTATGTTGCTGAAGTAATCATAGAGGTATTCAATAGCCGGGAACAAATTAACGGACTCCGTATTATTGAAGAGGCGCCCATGCTCAGGCATTTTACGGCAAAGCTGAAGCCAATTCAATAAACCCCGGGTTTATTGAACTTTCAATTTGAACCTGATTAAGAAGCCATTCCCCCCTTTTTTAAGCAATCAGGCAATTTCGACTGTAATCCCATTTAACCAATGATTAACAAGGTCGGAATCCATTTAGGAAGAAATAACAGAGTCAGACCGGGCAGTTATTAAATTGTATATTATTTATGGAATGCC
>DHWT01000289.1:0-2096 GCA_002413325.1 Chitinophagaceae bacterium UBA5175
GGTTGACGGTTGACGGTTGACGGTTCAATGAAACGTATCTTTATTTCACAATCCATTCGATTCATGGAATCCCTTGTTTGTATTTGCGGTGCCGGAACCATGGGCCGGGGAATTGCCCTGGCGGCCGCCAGCCAGGGTATTTCTGTGATATTATACGACCTGGACCCGGAAACGATCCACAGCGCGACTTCAGCCATCAAAAAGGAACTGGAACTGCTAACCGGGAAAAAACAGACCCCTGCAGAGGAAAAAGAAAATATTTTACGGCGCATCACCTTCACTTCACTGATTTCAGATTGCCGCGCCCCCCTAATTATAGAAGCCATCCTGGAAAAAACCGAAGCCAAGTCCGCCCTTTTTCTGGAACTGGCCCGGATCAACAACGATGAAACCCTTTTCGTCACCAATACCTCTTCCCTATCCGTAACACGGATCGCCGGGCAAACACCGTTCCCGGAACGGATTGCCGGTTTGCATTTTTTCAATCCCGCCAACCGGATGAAACTGGTGGAGATCATCCGGACAAAATATATTTCAGAGTATGTGCTGCAACGGATCATTGCTTTTGCAGGGCAACTCGGAAAAACAGCCGTAGTCTGCCGGGATGCGCCGGGTTTTATCGTGAACCATGTGGCCCGACCTTTTTATCTCGAGGCCTTGCGCCTTGCTGAAACAGGAACAGCGGATAGGACTACGATCGACAAACTCATGGAATCTGCGGGATTTAAAATGGGACCTTTTCATTTGATGGACCTGATTGGCAATGATATCAATTATACCGTAAGCTGCTCTTTGTATGAAGCCCTGGGCAGGCCCGACCGACTGAAACCTTCGGCCCTGCAGGAAGCCATGGTACAACGGGGTGAACTTGGGAAAAAAACCGGCAGCGGATTCTTTCAGTATACTAAACCGGTTTCCGAATGATCTTTGTAACCGGCGGCACGGGTTTTCTCGGATCCTATCTATTGCAGGAACTTGTTTTGCTGGGAAGGCCCGTACGGGCTTTACGCAGAGAAAGATCTTTCCCTTTTTACCTTGCCCCCGGCATCGCAGAAAAAATTTCCTGGGTGGAAGGCGATATACTCGATGTGAGCGGCCTCATGGAAAATCTGGAGGGGTGCAGCCAGATCATCCATGCAGCGGGACTGGTTTCATTCAACCCGTCTGACAAAAAAAAATTATTCAAAATAAATATTGAAGGGACAGCCAATATCGTGAATGCGGCCATCGAAAACGGGATTACCGATCTGGTGCACGTAAGTTCTGTCAGCGCCCTGGGAAGAGACGCTTCATCCAAACCGATCGATGAAGAAAAAAAATGGCCGGGCAATCAGGGTCAGTCGAATTATGGTATCAGTAAATATTATGGAGAAATGGAAGTATGGCGGGGTATGGGCGAAGGACTTTCCCCCCTCATCGTAAATCCATCCACCCTGCTGGGTTATGGCGACTGGAATGAAACGAGTTGCGGCCTTTTTAAAACAGCCTTCAGGGAATTTCCCTGGTATATGACCGGATCGAACGGGTTTGCCGATGTGCAGGATTCGGCCCGCGCGATCATCGCGCTGATGGACAGCGGCATTCGGAACGAGCGGTTTATTATCAACGGGGATAACCGGAGCTACCGTGACATTTTTAACCGGATGGCCTGGGGTTTCGGGAAAAAACAGCCCACAAAAAAAGCGACTCCTTTTTTAGCCGGGATGGCCTGGAGGAAAGAAAGGATCCGGACTGCCTTCACCCGTCATAAACCACTGGTTACACGCGAATCGGTTGCGATTGCCGGCCGGCAAACCGCCTACGATAATCACAAACTCCTGCAGGCCCTGCCTTCATTCCGTTTCCGTACTCTGGAAGATTCCATTTCTAAAGCCTGTGAACAATATCTTAAAAATCCACAGCCGCTGTTTTAGGCCGAACGCCTAACGCTTAACGCTTTTGGCTCATGGGCGAATCCGATATGAAATTGTAAATCGGACCTGTATACTTCAATGTAACGGGGTTCGTTATATTACTGACCGTTGTATGAGTTATGAATTATGGGTTATGAGTTATGAGTGATGAATTATGAATTACTTATTAATGTTAATGGATTC
>DHWT01000289.1:2425-5837 GCA_002413325.1 Chitinophagaceae bacterium UBA5175
AGCGTTCAGCGTTCAGCGTCAGGTATTAAATACATCAATATGAAATCCGTCCTGATCTCCTTATGCACAATCCTGATTTCGCTGACAGGTTTCAGCCAGGAAAATTATTTTTACATCCATGGAAAAGTAATGGATGAAAAGTCCGGGGCCGTCCTGGCGGGCGCTTCCGTATTCTGCCAGAACACCACCACCGGCACCATCTCCAATAATGAAGGCCTTTTTGTACTGCGCCTGGGGAAGGGAGGTTACGACCTGGTCATTTCCTATACGGGTTATGAAACCCAGGTTTTGCGGGTGAGCAGTTCATCAAAAGATCAGGATACCCTGCTCATTCAAATGAAAGAACAGGATAAAAGCCTGGGTGAGGTTGCCGTGACCGGTTCCGCCCTCGTGAAAGACGGCTGGAATAAATATGGCCAGTTCTTCCTGGATCATTTTATAGGCACCACAGCGAATGCAGCACGGTGCACGATTGAGAACAAAGACGTGATCAACTTTTATTATTATAAAAAACGCAACAAACTCAAAGTAAAAGCCAAAGAAGAAATCATCATCATCAACCAGGCCCTGGGATATAAGATCCGTTACCAATTGGATTCATTCGTGAACGATTACAGTACGCGTATCAGCAGTTATACCGGTTACCCGTTATTTGAAAACCTGACCGGGACACCGGAAGAACAGCAGGAATGGTCGAAGAACCGGTTCCGGGCTTATATCGGATCCCGCTTGCATTTTATGAGGAGCTGGTACGACAGTACCCTCCGGGATGAAGGGTTTGAAGTTGAAACCCTGAATGTACCGGATTCAGATAAAGGGACCCTTTTGGAAAACCCTTATGATTCCGCTATTTATTCAGTGGATAGCGGAACCGTGGACATCAATATCAACGGGCGCATCCGGGTTACGTATCATGGACAGGTTCCGGATAGAAAATACCTGGAGCAAAATCATTTTCCCCTGAATGCAAAAGTGCAGGTATCCGCACTGGATATTCCTTCTGGATTTTCCATTGAAGAGAACGGCTATTTCTTTGAACAATCCGAAATCACCAATATGGGTTACTGGACCTGGAAGAAGATTGCGGAGCTGGTGCCTTATGATTACAATCCGGAATAAGGCGTAACGCTTAACGCGTAACGCCTAACGCCTAACGCAATTTTAGATGGGAGTCAAATTAAAATAAAACTCATCACTCAAAACTCATCACTCATCACTCATTCATAACCCATAACCCATAACTCATAACCCCTCACTGCCAAACACGCCCTACAACCCGCTCTGTTCGCCCCGGTCCATTATTTTATGCCAGAGTTCGGGTATGCGTCTGATCCATACCAGCTCCCGTTTCTTAACGGACGCTTCTTCAGCAGGAGATCCGAAATATATTTTATTCGCTTCGATTGATCCGCCCACGCCGCTTTGTGCCAGCACCACGGTATGATCTCCGATGGAAAGCGTTTTGTTTATACCCACCTGGCCCCAGAGAATAACCCCGTTACCCAATTCAACCGCACCGGCAACCGCAACCTGCGCCGCGAGCAGGCAATTTTTTCCCAACACGGAATCATGCCCGATATGGACCATATTATCCAGACGCGAACCGCTGCCAATGACTGTATCCCCGCTCACGCCCCGGTCGATGGTGCAACCGGCGCCAATCTCCACATCATCTTCAATCACCACCCTTCCGCAGCTCAGCATCCGTTTATACCAGGAAGCCCGGTTCTTATTGGTATTGTAATAAAAAGCATCCGATCCGATCACCGTACCGGCCTGAATCACCACATCATCGCCGATCACGCAATGATCCATGATGACGACGTTGGGGTGAATCATACAGCGTTCCCCGATCTGTACCTGGTTGCCTACGAAAACGCCGGGATAGAGATACGATGTTTTCCCGATCGTTGCACGGGGACTGATCGGTTGATCCGATCCTTCAAAAGGACGGAAATGCCTGACGATTTTCAGATACGCTTCAAAGGGCTGTTCAACAATCAGCAGTGCCTTACCCGGCGGGCATTCCACAGCCTGGTTGATGATAATGAAGGAAGCGGCGGACTGCAAACACTTCTGATAATACTTGGGATGATCAACAAAAACAAGGTCCCCCTTTTCCACTTTATGTATTTCATTGATGCCGGTTGCAGAGGCCCCGGTATTCCCTACAAGTTTTGCATCCAGAAATTCTGAAAGCCATGACAACGATACAGGTGAAGGAAACTTCATTGAGCAAATTTTGCCCAAACCTACATTAAAGTGCTTTTCCACACCCTAAAAAAAATTGTGCATAAAATTTCTTGGAAAATTTTTCCGGATAGACAAAATTATTTCTAATATTGTGTAGGGAATTTTATGTCCCTGTACTTACTAACCCATCCAAATAGTAAAAGTCTCGCCGCCAGCGAGGCTTTTTATTTTAGGAGATGCCTGTCAAACCCTTTATTCATCACTGTTTCATTGATGTCATTTGAATAAATACTATATTATTTATAAACCCTTCCAGGTGCTTTCCCGGTTCACAGCGGAAAATGGCAAAGCCTGCCTGAAGGATTTTTTTGAGGTCCCCGTGGATGTTTATCCGGTCGGGCGCCTGGATTATGACAGTGAAGGATTGCTTTTGTTAACAAATGACAAATCCCTCAATCACCGCTTACTCCATCCCGGTTTTGCCCATGAACGTGAATACCAGGTACAGGTGGAAGGCCGGATCACCGATGAAGCATTACAATCACTTGCTTCCGGAATTACCATCAACGTTGATGGGAAACCCTTTCACACCGGGCCCGCCACCGTATCCCGTCTGCCCGAACATATCGTGATACCGGAAAGGAAACCACCCATCCGGTTCCGACAGCATATCCCGACCAGCTGGATCAGACTGGTTATTAAGGAAGGCAAGAACCGGCAGGTTCGCAGGATGACCGCAGCGGTGGGTTTTCCCACCCTCCGCCTGATACGTTACCGTATGGCCGGTTTAACAATCGACTCCATGTTACCCGGTGATATGATCGAGATGAATCAAAACGATCTATACGGCAGGCTCGGGCTGCTTACGCACATTTAATTTATTACCTTACAGCGATAAACAGGATAACATGGTTAAATCGATGACGGGTTTTGGCAGGGCAGAACAAACGGTGGGTGACAAAACCTTTCTTGTAGATGTGAAATCACTTAATGGAAAACAATTCGAGCTTCAGTTAAAACTTCCCGGTTTCCTCAAACCCTATGAATTTGACATCCGCAAACTCCTGTCTGACAAACTTGGCCGCGGTTCCCTGGATTGCACGATCAGCCTGAAGCAGACCGGCAATGCGAAACCCGTCAGTATCAATACGGATCTTGCTAAAGCTTATTACGAAACCCTGGCAGACCTGTCCCGACAGCTCAACCAGGACCCATCCAA
>DHWT01000198.1 GCA_002413325.1 Chitinophagaceae bacterium UBA5175
TAGGTAAAGCCATGTGTCTGATTACGTCGGGGAGCAAACCTATTTGAAATGACTCTTCGCTTTCTTCGCACCCTTCGGGTGCTCAGACTGGATTACCTGCGGTGATCCAGAGACTCCCACGAGGGGCTGTACAAAAAACCTCATCGCGCCTTCGGCGCTCAGGGTTTTTACATTTTTCCGCTTAGGCGAATACATTCGCCACGCTCCAAAATGCAAAAACCCCTCATCTTCGATGAGAGGTTTTTGTGCCCGGGACTGGATTCGAACCAGCACATGGTTTCCCACGCTGCGACCTGAACACAGTGCGTCTACCAATTTCGCCACCCGGGCAGGCTGACCGGCTCATGCCGGTTTGGTTCAGGGGTGCAAATATAAGTGAGTTTCCCGATTCGCAAAATCCAGCTTTTTACCAGGCTTTCCAGCACACTGTGCATGAACTATTTACCGATATTCCTGTTAAAGCAATTGCTGAATTTTTAACTCATAACCCAAAACTCTTAGCCATATGTCCTACTGCGACGCGATCGAGAACATGGCTTCAGATAGAAAAGCACTTCATAAAGCGTATCACGACAAGCTTTATGGATTTCCGATTCATGATGACAATGAATTGTTCTGCCGGCTCATCCTGGAGATAAACCAGGCAGGCCTGAGCTGGGAGACCATTTTGAAAAAAGAGAAGGGCTTCCGGGCAGCGTATGACAATTTCAACATCCGGAAGGTGGCTTCTTATAAAGAATCCGACCGGAGGAAACTCCTGGAAGACAGCGGGATCATCAGAAACCGGTTGAAAATAAATGCCGCCATCGAAAACGCAAAAGCCATTCTTCTGTTACAGAAAGAATATGGTTCTTTTGAAAAATGGCTGGAACACCATCATCCGAAACCAAAGGAAGAATGGGTAAAATTGTTTAAATCGATTTTTAAGTTTACCGGCGGTGAAATTGTCAATGAATTTTTGATGAGTATCGGATACCTGGAGGGAGCTCATTCAACAGATTGTAAAATTTACCAGGCCGTCCTCAGAAAAAAGCCCATGTGGGCTGTTTCGAACAGGGTAAAGTAGCCCTTGGTTTTCCAGCCTGTTTTGTTTAAGAAGATGTTCATCATCAACCGGCACGGATCGCCATCTTTCCCTGGATGGCGTTGCCGGGTATCATTTCGAATGAAGAACGGCTGACTATCAGTGCCCGCCCGACCGGGCCGCCTGTACGGAGGTTCTCCGGAACACCCGGACGGACCCTCAGAAGGATTGCCGCGATTTCCCTTATAAAGTATTTAGAACCAATGTAAATGAAGGTGCTCCTTTCGATGGAGGCCTGACCGGGATTTCCGGATATTTTTCGTATTTTTGCAGCCCCGAAATAAAACCTTCGGGTATTTTAATTTTTATGGAAGAAAACCAAATTGTTAACGCAAACGCTGAAGGCCAGGAGTCTGCTACCGCTACGGAAGCAACTACAGCGACAACAAATGCACCTGCCGCAAACGGAAAGGGACATCATTTCCCTCCCCCGACCGCTCACGACGATTTCGACTGGACCATCGACAAAAGAAACGTCGCAGCTTACAATAAGGAAGAAAAAGAGAAGTACGACAAAGTGTATGAAAATACATTTGTACAGATTACCGACGGGGAACTCATCAAGGGTCTCGTGGTGGGCGTTACCAAAACGGATGTGGTCGTAAACATCGGTTTTAAAAGTGACGGTCTCGTTTCCCTCAATGAATTCCGCGATCTTCAGAACCTGAAAAGCGGTGATGAAGTAGAAGTGATGGTGATGGAAAAAGAAGACCGCGAAGGTCATCTGCACCTGAGCCGCAAACAGGCCCGCATTACCCGCGCCTGGGAACGCATTGTGGAAATTCACAAAACGGGTGAAGTGGTTACCGGTACGGTTACCAGCAAAACCAAGGGCGGACTGATCGTTGACGTATTCGGCATGGAAACCTTCCTGCCCGGATCACAGATCGACGTGAAGCCGGTTACCGATTACGATCAGTTTGTAGGCAAAACCATGGAGTTCAAAGTGGTTAAGGTAAACGATACCATCAAGAACGCCGTTGTTTCCCACAAGGCACTGATCGAAAGCGATATCGAAGCACAACGTGCGGAGATCATGAGCAAACTCGAAAAAGGCCAGGTACTCGAAGGTACCATCAAGAACATCACCGATTTCGGTGCGTTCATGGACCTCGGCGGACTGGATGGTTTATTATATATAACCGATATCAGCTGGGGACGTATCAGTCATCCGAGCGAAGTACTCAAACTGGACCAGAAACTCCAGGTGGTGGTGCTCGATTTCGACGATGGCAAGAAACGTATCAGCCTCGGTCTGAAACAACTCACCCCGCATCCTTGGGATGTGCTGCCTGAAACCATCAAGGAAGGTGAAATCGTGAAAGGCAGAGTCGTGAATATCGAAGATTACGGCGCTTTCCTCGAAATCATGCCCGGTGTGGAAGGTCTGGTGCATGTGAGTGAAATCACATGGGCCAATACCCCGATCAATGCCAAGGAATTCTTCAAACTGGGTGATGAACACCAGGCACGTATCGTTACGCTCGACAAAAACTCGCGTAAGATGAGCCTGTCCATCAAACAGCTGAGCGAAGATCCATGGAGCACCATCGAAACCCGTTTCCCGCAGGGATCAAAACACAATGGCCTGGTGAAGAATATCACACCCTACGGTGTGTTTGTGGAACTTTCTCCCGGCATCGGCGGTATGATCCATATCAGCGACCTGAGCTGGCTGAAACGCTTCAACCACCCGTCTGAATATACCAAGGTCGGTCAGCATATTGATGTCCTGATTCTCAGCATCGATAAAGAAAACCGCAAACTCCAGCTGGGACATAAACAACTGGAAGAAGATCCATGGAATGCACTGGAAAACACTTTTGCGATCGGAACCATCCACGAAGGAACCGTTATCCGCAAAGATGATAAAGGTGCCCTCGTGCAGCTTCCCTACGGTCTCGAAGGATTTGCGCCCGCCCGTCACCTCGCAAAGGAAGATGGTAAAACGGTGAATGCAGATGAAACAGAGAAGTTCATGGTGATCGAATTCGACCGCAATGAAAAACGCATCGTTTTATCGCATACCCGTATCTGGGAACAGGCCAAGGCCGAAGAAACAGCCGTTGCGCGTAAGGAAGCCAGGACGGATGCCGACAAAACCCGCAAAGCCGTGAAGACGATCCAGAGCAAGGTTGAAAAGCCAACACTCGGTGATCTCGGCGCCCTTGCTGAAATCAAGGAAAAGCTGCAGCAGGAAGAAAAAGGCAACGACGAAACCGCGAAATAAACAGGCGTTTATGAATATTCAAAACCCGCTCACCAATGAGCGGGTTTTTTTATTTAAAGCGTGTTATGGTTTACTTTCTTAACAAAAATGGGTTAAGGTTTAAACCTTCTGTTTTTCTTCATGAAAATCATGCTCCATATTCACCCCCCAGATACTGGTCCGGTCTTTTTGATTGCTGATGATATTGTCTACAGCAATTATGGCGGTCATCATACTGTGATCGGTATTATTATAACGGTGCATCCCATTACGCCCGAGGCAGTATAAATTACCTATTGAATCCAGGAATTCCTGAACTACTGCAAACTGATCGTAGGCTCCAATATAAGATGGATAGGCTTTGGGTACTTTAATAACGGTTGCGTCGAGCAATGTTTCTTTTTGAATTAAACCCGTCTGTTTGATTTCTTTTAAGGCTAATGCTATCATTTCTTCACGGGACTTTTTCCATATTTCATCAGTCTCCGAACAGAAATATTCCAGCCCGATCCATAAATTCCCTTTATCCTCGACCATCTCCGGGCTCCAGTTATTAAAAATCTGAAGTCTTCCGGCAATCAGTTTCTCATCCTGCAAATAGATCCAGTTATCGGTAAGCATTTCAATTCCTTCCCTGGTTTGGGCTTCCTGTTTTTTAAAAAGCAGTCCCACCATTATAAAATCACGGTACACCAATCCGGATGCGACCTCTTTTACCGGGCCGGGAATTTTTATGTTTTCCAGGGAGGAAATGAGATTCTTAACCGGTATTGTTGAAAAAAAACAAGACCCGGTTAATTCAGTCTGTTTACCCGTAACCCCTTCCCTGCAGGTGACAGAGCGGATTTGTTGGTCATCAGCCACTATTTTTACCACTTCAGTTCCTAAACGGATTTCACCACCGAGTTCCATCACTTTTTGTGCGACCGTATCCCACATTTGTCCGGGACCTTTTTCCGGATACAGGAACTGCTCAATCAGGCTGGTACTTACGCCATGCTGGTGAATACTGTTATTGGTTGAAAAAATCGATTTGAACGATTGAAGAATGGCCTTGCTGATATTCAGGTCTTTGATGCGTTGATGTCCCCAGTCGGCCGGGATCCGGTCGCAGGAAACGCCCCATATTTTTTCAGTATACCTTTTAAAAAAAGTCTGGTACAATTCTTTTCCGAAACGGTTAATAAAAAACTGTTCCAGGGATTGTTCATCTTTTATGGGAAAAAGTTTAGAACGAAAATAGGACAGGGCAATCCTGCTTATTTTAGGAATCCCGAAATTCCGAAGCGTTTTGGAATTTAAAGAAAGCGGGTAATCAAAAAATGCACGGTCAAAATAAATGCGTGATTTTCTCGGCCGGATAAGCATTTTTCCACCACCGGCCGTATTATTTAAAATGCCTTTATGCAGTTCTATGGTTTGATGATGATAGGTAAGGGGAATGTCGGTTGGTGATGCTTCGTCCAAAGGAAGAAACTGCAGCCACCAGTTGGTTATTTTTTCTGACTTCGAAAAAAAACGATGCCCGCCGATATCAATCAGGTTTCCTTTGTAATTGATTGTTTTGGAAAGTCCGCCCACCTGCTGATCCATTTCAACGATCACCGGCTTGATATTTGTTCGCGTGAGCAGTTCGTAAGCAGCGGTAAGTCCGGCCGGACCTGCACCCATTATGATGGCTTTTTCCATGCAGGTTGATTAAAACGTGAGGAAAAAACCAGCGTCAGCATGGCGGTAAGCCAGCAAAATTCTCCTATCAGGTGTCGCATGGGCAGCCATTGTACATTTGTAATATTCAGCAAAAGACCCAGGACCAGCAGGATAAAAGCCCTGTTTCTCCAGTCGGTTATCAAAAGAAAACCAGCCAATACCAGGGAGAACCACTGAACCGTATTGTATTGATGCCGGTGGATGGGATTGAACAATTCAACAATCATATATAAAGTGAAACCAAATAAAGCGATTTGGAGGTCCTGTGCCGGGTATTTCCGGTTATGGAAGTAAAACCATAAGGATAAAATCAGGATCGTGGCCGCCGAACAGGCATTCAAAACAGCCAGTGGAAGTTTTGAACGGGTCAGTTTATTATAAATTACGAATATATTTCCGTTCTCCGAATAAATCCGGATTGGAGATTCAGTATTTAAACGGTGTACTTCATTCATGTCAAATCCTTCCAGGATGGGGTAGGGTGATGTTCTCGTTGCATGTAACGTTTCTGCCTCCGGGTCTTCCTGCTGATGCATCTGCACATGCCTTTTCATATTATGAACATAATCCCTGTAAAGTGCTTTTTGATACGGATTCGCCAAAACAAACACCCCATATACTGCCAATGCGGCAAAAGACACACCCAGAAAAAGAAGATATTTTTTATACTGAAACAAAAACGGAATGAAAATCACGATTCCGATCGGACGGGTAAGTACGAAAACAGCGGCGATGATACCTGCAAAAATAATCGTTGTTTTTTTATTTCTGACCAGGGAGAACAGGATGAGTCCCATCAGGAATCCTTCAAAAAAATACAATTGTCCGGTTGCAATCATATCTTTCCAGGCTTCGGTTGCTGTAAATAAAATGCCCACATTGAGGATCATCCATTTTATTTTTTTATCCCCGGTTAATGCCCCGGTCATGCCGATCAGGCAGGCCAGAAAAAAATACTGGAGCCCGAGCCAGATCCGGGAAACCGTCCGTTGTGGTAATTCAAAGAGCGGAATGAAGAGTTGGTGAAAAAAAGGGCTGGCAGTGATATTACTGAAACCCGATCCTGTATTTTGGTTACTGATGTCAAAATACCGGGGGCCATCCGCCGGATGCCAGGCATACGCATAAGGAAGTTTTCCGTCTTTTTCCAGCCGGGCGCCCACCACCCGGTTTCTCAGATCCGCCGGGTATTGTTTTTCCAGCATGAGATCGCGGTTAATGGAATGGGCAAGCAGAACAGCCAGCAGGATTCCATTCAGGATAAGGAATTTTTTATTCAGGTGTTTTTTTTTAAAGTAAAAAATTAAAATTTACTTACCGTCAACCGTCAACCGTCAACC
>DHWT01000192.1:0-1311 GCA_002413325.1 Chitinophagaceae bacterium UBA5175
TCCCCGGTTGGCGCCCCTGGTTGTCGTCCCGGGCAGCAAGGTCACCAAGGGATCATTTGCACCGGATATGGATTCGAATACGGCTGTTAATTTTACCCTCGCCCTGGCTACTTTTTTTCTTGTAAATGTAACCTGGGTGTTCTTCCGTTCGGCAGATTTTACATCGGCCTGGCGCATGCTGCATGCCATGTTTGTCAGCAATCCCAAAGGCAGTTCCTTACTGTCTTATCTGGATATTTTTAAAGTGTCCCTTATCATCACGGCCCTGGTCATCGCCCACTGGCTGATGAGAAATACCAGGGTGCTGACAGTGGCTGATAAAATGCCCTGGTGGTTATTGGGAACCGTATGGGCGCTGATGTTGATTTTAATTACCCTGAGCCAGAATGCCAGCAGTTCATTTATTTATTTCCAGTTCTGAGGCTACTAAATTTTACCGGTCGGTGGGTTTACCTGGGAACCATGAGGTTTCCGGGTAATTTTCAGGTATACGAAGTCCAGTCCCAGAGAACGATATCCCAGCCCAAGCCACCATAGGTAAGCGTATCGATCACCCGGAACCCGGTTTTCAGATGTGCTTTCAGCGACCGGGGATTGTCCTGCGCCACATCGGTTATGCAGTAATCAAAGCGACCGGAGAGGTGGGTTTTGAAATGCTGGTACATTTGCTGTACCAGGCCCAGACCCCTGTAACCTTTTGCCACACAGAGTTGCCCGACCACTACATACCGGGTATCCTTAAACGAAAGGTCATGGTATACTAATTGATCTATCACATTAAACAGGTCTCCCAGCAGATCGTGATGATGACGTGTGGATTTTAATGCGGCCAGGGCATAACCCACCACGCGATCGTCTTCTTTTGCAATGATGGATGGGCAGGCTTCGTGAAGGGTTTTTAAAAAAGCTATGGAATATTCTGCCGTGACAAATCCCTGGGATGCAGCTTCTTCTCCTGTCAGATTTTTTTTCAGGTTCTCTTCCTGTAATTTTCTGATGCCTTCCAGTTCAGTTAATTCGGTTACCGGTTTTATCGTGATCATGGGGGATTAAAAATTTTATAACATTATTTTGTAACCACCGTCATATCCAGGGTAAAAGAAGCCCGGGGCGGATGGAGTTTGAGAAAGAAATGTTTTGCTTCAGACATGGCCGGATATTTTTTTTCTATGACAAACTTAATTTAAAAGAAAAGGGCAAAAAAATAACGGTGGCCGGCCAATTACAGGATGGTTGGTTTTCCTGAAATGCATAACTTCCCCTATAAATAACCAACCAATGAAATTCAGTCCTGCCTGCCTGTTCGTTCTC
>DHWT01000192.1:1642-2728 GCA_002413325.1 Chitinophagaceae bacterium UBA5175
ACCGGAACCTGGGAACTCATTTCGGGAACGACCATCCAGGGTAAAGACACGACCGTGACAGATTATACAAAGAACAGGAAGTTCTTAAAAATCATCAATGGCACCCATTTCGCTTTTGTAGGTCATGATTTGAACAAGGGAAAAGACTCCCTGGCGTTCTATACATCCGGTGCCGGAACCTATACGCTGAATGACAGCGTCTATACCGAACACCTGCAATTCTGCAGCGACCGGGCCTGGGAAGGAAATGATTTCCCCTTTCATATATTGATTCAAAACGATACCCTGACGCAGACCGGAATTGAAAAAATTGAAAAGATCGGCGTGAACCGCCTGAATATCGAACGGTACGTCCGGGTCAAAAATGAATAATGCCTGGTTGGGTATTCATGGACCAGAAATTCAGAATTAAAGATTTTAACCCCTAAACCAGCAAGAATATGAAACAGTCCCTTTTCATGGCCGGCGTTTGTACCTGCTTTCTCTTGGGTTGTAATTCGGAGCCAAAGCCCGAAACCGTCAAAACCGACAGCTCAGCTACACAAGAAACGATCGTTTATCCCTTCATCCCAAAATATTCCCTGAAATGGGAACCGGGTGATGAGAAGCATGCGCTGATGGTATTGAATTGTCTTAAACACTATGTGGATGGCGATATGAAAGAAACGTTTGCGGATTTTGCAGATACAGTAGAATTTTTCGGGGACAAATTCCATTTCTCCGGAAGCAGGGACAGCCTGGCGAAAATATTTGGGGCAGAACGTGCGGATTTGTCTTCGGTTTCAAAAGTATTCGATTCCTGGATTACCACTTTTTACCCGGAGAAAAATGATACCTGGGTTACTTTGTGGTATACGGAAACATGGACGGATAAAAAGGGGAAAACAGATTCTCTCTATTATACGGATGATGTGCTGATAAAAAATGGAAAGATCGTTGAGTACGATGAGAAGCAGCGACAGTTCCCTGCGCCCGTTGTTAAAAAATAGTACTGGCATCCTGGTAAAATGGATCCCGTTCTGGCGACAGGATCCTTCTGTCATCCCCGCCTTTTGTAACAACCCGTGTTATGTTCCTGTAGGTAAA
>DHWT01000085.1 GCA_002413325.1 Chitinophagaceae bacterium UBA5175
AAATCCTTCAGCGATCCGGCTACCAGTTCTACATCTCCTTCACCCTGCAAAGTCGGGAGGTCTGCTGTCATATCCTCCTGTAATCTCCCGTTGAGGCTCATATGGGCATTGAGGTTTCCGGCCATGAACTTCGCTACGGGCATTATTTTTCGTATGGTATTGAACGCATAAAATGTTTTTTGGATATCCAGGTTTTTCACCTCATAGTTTAATGCGATCTCCGGATGCTCCCTGCTTTCCAAAGTGGAGTATGTACCCTCCAGGGCGATATCCCCGTCTAATCCATTCGCTTTCACATGATGCAACTGAACCGTCTGGTCTGATATCACCAGGTTTCCCGAAATATTTTGCAGGTCCAGGTTATCAAAGTGTAATTTACCGGCTTCAGCGTGGATCGTGAAGTCCATATTGCCGGGAACAATAAACGGCGTACTGCTGCGTGCAACGGCTGTGGCTGAAGAATCACGATCCGTCCGGATCCATTCCCTGAGGTTCAATTCATCGGCTTTTACATCCATCGAGGCATTCAGGGGTTTATTTCCCAGTGCAAAATCGAAGAAGTTGTTCAGACTGCCGGTGGCGTCCAGGTGCGTTTTGAAACAGGTACCCTTCAAATCCTGGATGAGCACATTTTTTGGGTTGAAAGACATGATCAGCTCCTGTAAAGTGATCCCACCCGGGTAAGCATTCGATGAATACAAAAAATCAGAAAGTTCAAAATCGCCCCATGATGTAAACGGATCTTTTTTCTGTTTTTCCGTTCCGGGTATTTTCCCCTTCGCATGAATGTCGGCGATTAATAAACCGCTCCACCTGGTGCCGGGTTCTAATTTTATACATTGTGAAATATTTGCCAGGTCCAGTTTACCGACAAGCGCAAAATCTATAAATGGTTTCGTCTGCGGATTCTTCACTAATAAATGCATGTCCAGCGTATCATGATAGATCTCAGCATGTGCCTCTGAAATATGTATCATCTTATGGTCGGCGATACCGTCCCGGTTATCTACCTGGAGCCCGAGACGGATGTTTTCCACTGGAACCGGCAGATCCGGGTATTTAATGTACCCGTTCACCACATGGAGACTGGTGTGATACGCAGGAAATTGACTTTCGTCATATTTCCCTTTTATAAATCCATTAAAATGAACCTGCCCGTTCACTTCCATACTGGCAAAATCTTTCCGGTAGAAGGATGGCATCAGCGAAAGGACATTTTTGAAATTGGTCGACGGCACTTTATATTGGATATTCATATTATAACTGCTGTCGTTAATCCATTGAAAGAATCCGTCGGCATGTAATTTCAGCTCATTGAAAGATACCTGGTCGGTATTAAATGACCAGGTATGGGTTTTGTTGTTCACCCTGAAGTCCATATCGATATGAGTTTTAGCAGTGACCTGGTAAGGGATGGTGCCATCATAACTTAAATGAACCGCGTCAGCCGTCGTTTTGGTTTTCAGGGTGAACCGGTCGGAACTGAAATCTCCTCGTCCCTCTTGTTCCAGATTGACCACGGTCACCTGGATATTCCTTCTTTCATCCTGGTAATCCAGGTATCCGTTATGAATGGCATATTGTTGTAATTCCCATGTAAAGGCCTTCGCTGAAGTATCCCTTTTTTTGTCCGTATCACCATCCGGTCTTAAGCTATTCCAAATGGCATGACCATTGGGGTGGACCATTACGTGAAAACGGGGTTCGTTCAATGTGACGGAATAAACCCGGATATTCCTGGCGGAAATAAGGTCCCTGATATCAAAGGTTATCTCAAATTGTTTTGCGGTCACCAGCGTATCTCCCTGAAATTCGCCGACGCAGATTACCTGAATGCTATCCAGTCCGATAGCTAAACGAGGAAAATGACGAAACCAGGAAATATTTGTACCGGAAAAATTTACATGGGCTCTGAGATCTCTATGGATCTGGGCTTTAACCAGGCCGATGATCTTTCCTTTGAAGAGCCAGGGTGCTGTTAAAAAGAAACTGATCAGCACAAGCAGGGTAATCCCTGCCATTTTGAGGATTTTGGATTTCATAGTTGTACGGGTATTGGATGATGAACCCTAAACCTAATACAAAAGGACTGCCAGAATGATCATCAACATATTGTTTTATACATTATATAATTTCTTATTGTATAAGCATGTAGATTAAAAATAATTACAGGGGCTCAAAGCAGGAGATTTTGGATATTCATTCGTAGTTCCGGCCTGTTCTCCCGGTATGGGAATCTAAAGCGCAGGACAGACTTTGCCAGGAGGGGGGTTTATGCATCGTAAAGCGTGGTGAAATCAATAAAATCTGAATATAAAATACCATTTGCGCAGTCAAATGACTTCATTATATTTGCAGTCATATAACTGCACTTAATGGAAACCAGACGAGATGTATTTCAGGCGATCGCCGACCCTACCCGCCGGGCGATACTGGCACTGGTGGCAGCGCAGGCACTGACTCCCGGGGCCATTGCGGAACAATTTGATTCTTCCAGACAAACCATTTCAAAACATATCCAGATACTTTCAGAATGTCAGCTTCTTTCCCAAAAGCAACATGGCAGGGAAATATATTATTATCTGAATCCCAGAAAAATTAAGGCTATTGCTGACTGGGCAGAACAATTCCGTGAATTATGGGAAGGACGTTTTAACTATATGGAGAAAGTATTAAACAGCTTAAAAAAATAAAAGCATCATGGAAAAAAAACTAAGTGTAAGCAGGATATTCAATGCCCCTCCCGAAGAAGTCTGGAGACTTTGGACGGAACCGGAACTGGTCAGGCAGTGGTGGGGCCCGGACAAATTTATCTGCCCGGTGGCTAAAATGGACTTCAGGGAAGGTGGCGTTTCCCTGGTGAGCATGAAAGCACCCCCGGAATTCGGCGGAAAGGAAACCTATAGCATCTGGCATTACACTGAAATTGTTCCGTTTCAAAGCATTGAGTTCATTATGAATTTAGCAGACCAAAATGGCATAAAACAGGATCCGGTTTCGCTGGGCATGCCAGCCGATTTTCCAACAGATATTAAAACCCGGGTGAACTTCCGGGAAATGGGTGAAGGAAAAACAGAAATGACGGTTACTGAGTATGCTGACTTCGGACAGATCACGGCTTTTGCCAAAATGGGATTGGAGCAAAGCCTGGGAAAGGCCTGTTCAATCTTCAGCCCTGAAAAAAATACTAAATGATACCAAACCTATGACATATTCCCTTTCCGGTGGAG
>DHWT01000003.1:0-2700 GCA_002413325.1 Chitinophagaceae bacterium UBA5175
ATTAAGGCGATTCATGCTGACCATCCGCTCAACGTTGATCAGTTTATAAAAGATTATTGTGGGTCAACATTCGGATTTGATAAAACTGAGTCGGAACAATTTCAAAAAGCTCTTTTTACCGCACCCTATACGATTACCGACGGGAAAGTGAACGCTCCCGGCCACATCACCGTGAACGATTTACTGGACAGCGTGAGCCAGGCCGCCAGAATTTTCCACAAACTCCAGCCGAAAAAAAATAATCAAATGTTCAGCCATTTTCAATTCATGGCGGATATCAGGGTATACTACGTAAGCTATATGGAAATTGAAAAAGAAGTGAACAGCGATAACTTCAGCCGGAGTAAAATACCCGTTTACCTTACCCGTTTAAAAGCTTTAATGAATCTGGAACCCGGTTTAGATAAAAGATTCAGGACATTAAATCAGGATGTTCTTTACGCAGCCGCCATCGATGAAGAAAACAATCTGAGAAATCAGAAAATACATAATTTATATAACAGGTTATCGGGAATCAAATGAATCAAATGAATAAATTTCTTTTTAAGGTGTTTGTTATTGCTGCGCTTATGATATCAGGTGCCGGATATTCAAACGCCCAGAACATCAATCTCATACCCTACCCCAGCCAGGTTGACGTATTAAAAGGGAATTGTGTTCTGTATAATTCGCCGCTTTTTACGAATCATAAAGGGCTGTCCGGTTTACTTCAGTTTTTCAATGAAGAAATGAGCCCTTTACAAAAAAACAGCCATATCCCAAAGCAGCTGATTGATCTGAAAATCCTGCCTTCTCTGGCTGTTTACGGATCTTATGAATTGACAACTTTTGAAAATCAGGTGGCCATCGCGGCTCCGGATTCTGCGGGACTATTCAATGGCCTGGTTACCCTGTTACAGCTTTACAAAACAGCAAAGCCGCTGAATGATAAGCTTGTTTTGCCTCATCTGGTTATTCATGACCGGCCGAGGTTCGGCTGGAGAGGTTTTATGCTGGATGAGTCGCGCCATTTTTTTGGAAAACAAACAGTAAAAGAATTGCTGGACTGGATGGCTTTCTACAAGCTGAACCGTTTTCACTGGCACCTGAGTGATTCGCAGGGCTGGAGGATAGAAATAAAAAAATATCCTTTATTAACCAGTATCGGAGGAATAGGAAATTTTACAGACCCCCTGGCAAGTGCCACTTATTATACCCAGGAGGATATCCGCGAAATCGTTGCCTATGCCAAAGAAAGGTTTATTACTATTATTCCTGAAATAGACATGCCCGGACATGCAACGGCAGCCAACCGAGCTTACCCTGCTTTTTCCGGTGGGGATGCGCCCGGGTATCCTGCTTTTACGCTGGATCCGGCTAATGAAGAAACCTATGCTTATTTAACAAATATTCTCAAGGAAATCAGGGCTCTTTTTCCTTCCGGAATAATACATTTAGGCGGCGACGAAGTTGCATTTGGTATTGCTGCATGGGAAAAGAATCCGGGGGTTGCCAGATTAATGGCAGCCGATCAAATGACTGATTTGAACCAGGTAGAACATTATTTCCTGAGAAGAATGGCAGACAGTGTTTTAAAATTCAGCAACTACCTGATGTGCTGGGATGAAGCCGTTCCTGCTGACCTGCCTGTGAACAGAACCTATATCAGCTGGTGGCGACAGAATCATCCCGAAAGTTTAAACGAAGCCATTTCCAAAGGCTACAAAGTGGTTTTATGTCCACGCCTGCCATTGTATCTTGATTTTGTGCAGGACAGCACACACAGGTCCGGCCGGAAATGGGAAAAGACAAAATTCAACTCCTATCTGGATCTTTATCATTTTCCCGAAAATTCAATTGCTGCTGATTTGTCCGGGAAGACTAACATACTTGGCCTGCAGGGAAATTTATGGACGGAGACCGTTATCTCAAAGAAAAGGCTGCAATATTTATTATTCCCAAGAATGGCTTCGCTTGCAGAGGCCGGCTGGACCGCCGTTCCGGCTAAAAATGACAGCCTTTTTAATACAAGGCTGAAAGCCCATTTATTATTATACGATGAGAAAAACATCTATTACTATAATCCTTTCCATCCGGATCAGCATCCTGAAGCTGTAGATGTAAACACGGAAGATCAGGACTAGCAAAAAATGAAACAGCCAATAATCCACTAATTAAGGGGGAGTCTAAAACACTTTGTGTAAATGAAGTTATGTAGTTGTATGTAGAGTTAAAGCCCAGGCAGGCGAAGAGAAGCCCGGTTATCGAAGCTGATCTGAGCCTGCCCGGGGCGATGGCAGATTTGCCATTATTTATTAACTTGAAATACAATTTTATGGAAGAGAAAAAACTACCCGTCCCCAAGGATTTCTTCAAACAATTCAAAAACAAAGAAGAGTTCCATTCCTTTTTCAACAGTCTTTTCAAAGAAGGCGTTGAAGAGATGCTCAGAGGCGAGCTGGACGAACATCTTGGCTATGAGAAACATAGCAAAGAAGGCCACAACACCGGCAACAGCCGCAACGGATCTTACAAGAAAAAGGTCAAGACCGAGTCGCTGGGTGATATGGTCTTAAATATGCCGCGTGATCGCAACAGCGAGTTTGAACCCCAGCTGGTCCCCAAGGGTTCGCGTATGAGCGATAAGCTGGAAGAAGCCATTATTGGTATGTACAGCCGTGGCATGACGACCAGTAATATCTCAGAACAGGTCAAAGAGAT
>DHWT01000003.1:3038-15178 GCA_002413325.1 Chitinophagaceae bacterium UBA5175
GGAATGGCAGAACCGTCCCCTGGAAGCTGTTTATTTTACCGTCTGGATGGACGGGATCGTATTGAAAGTCAGGCACAACGGTAAATACATCAGCAAATGTATTTACCTGGTCATCGGACTTAAAAAAGATGGCTTGAAAGAAGTGTTGGGTATGTGGATGGCCGAAACCGAATCGGCTTCTTTCCGGATGAGTGTGTTAACTGATCTCAAAGCCCGGGGCGTAGAAGATATCCTGATTGCCTGCACCGATAACCTGAAAGGCTTTACTGATGCCATCAAGGGCGTCTTCCCTCAGACCATTACCCAGCTTTGCATTGTGCACCAGATCCGCAACAGTTGTAAATATGTGGTATGGAAAGATCGTAAAGCTTTTTGTGTTGATTTAAAGGAAGTATACGCAGCCCCAACCCGGCAAGCAGCAGAGCGGGCGCTGGAACATCTGGATAAAACCTGGGGATCAAAATATAAATACGCTATCCAGTCCTGGCGTGCCAACTGGGACCAGCTCACCAGCTATTTTGACTTCCCGGTCGAAATCCGAAAAATGATTTATACGACCAATGTGATTGAAAATCTGAACCGGGGGATCAGAAAATATACCAGGACCAAGGTCCAGTTCCCCGATGACCTGGCCGCTCAGAAAGCCGTATACCTGGCCATTGTGAATATTGAAAAAAAATGGAGTATGCCTCTGCAAAACTGGGGCCTGGTCTTGCATCAGTTTGTAACGATCTTTGAAAACAGATGCCGACTCTAATGCAATTACAAAATCAGTTTACACAAAATATTTTAGGGTCTCAATTAAGGAGATCAAATACTGTAAGTCCCCCCTTTTTCCCACAGCCCGCAGGGCGACTAATCCGTTTCCCTAGAATTACTAAAAACCTTCTTTATCTGCATTCTGCTGGCGTTTTATCACCTAGACTTTCATGAGGATGGTTGTTATTGTAATCATCCATCCACTGCAAGGTTTCTTCCCTGACTTCATGAATTGTCGTTAGAATAAATGCATCCAGTACTCCTTCCCTGTAACTCCTATTAAAGCGTTCAATATATCCATTCTGCGAAGGCTTTCCTTTTTGTATGGGTATATGATCAATGTTTGTGTTTAAGAAGAACGTTTTTGTTTTTCCTGCGATAAACTCGGTACCGTTGTTAGAGCGAATTCTTTTTTGCTTTCCTCTCCATTCAATACACTGTGATAAAACCTCAATTACCCGCTCGGCCGGAAAAGAAAATGATACTTCCATGGCCAGTGCTTTCCGGTTATAATCATCGATAATATTCAGCGTTCGGATCTTTCTGCCATTCTCCAGCCTGTCTTCCACAAAATCCATACTCCAGGTCTCATTTTTTAATTCGGGCTGAACCAGTGGTCTTTTCCCTGGATTAGGAATCCTTCTTTTCTTCTTGCGCCGGCGGCTCAATCCCATCTTTCAATAGACACGCTCCACACGTTTGTGATTCCACCCAATACCTTCCCGCCGCAGTCTCTTATAGTATTCCGGGCAACCTCTATTACATAAGTGCTTATTTTCAACATAGCTGTTAAGCTTGGTTTCCACTTCACTATCATCCCGGATAGACTCATAGTAAAACATAGAACGATCCAGGTCAACAATCCGGTAGGCCCTGACAATGCTTACTTTATCTTCCTGGACAAGATCCTGGGAAATGTCACGCTTTTGACAGGGCCTTAAAGTTTTTTTTTCGATGACCTTTTTAAGCAGTGAATGATCCAGACTCAAATCAGCATACATACGTTTCGGTTCCGCATTCTCCTTTGTACCTCTTTAAACTGCCGGAGCAGTTCGGCATCCATGCCTGAATACTTTTTATTCCAGTTGTAAAAAGTTGCCCGGTTGATCTTTAGCTCTCTACAGATCTGTTGGACAACTTTACCAGCTTCATAAGCCTTAATGGAGGCCGTGATCTGGCTCTCGGTAAATTTTGACTTTTCATGATCCACAGTATTTAAATTTAGACTTTATTGTCTACTTTTTAACTGTAGGATTTTTAGGGGGACTTAGAAGGCAACTTGTCCAAAGCCCCGAAAATATTTTTATCAGTGAACTTGAGGCCCGGTATACTGACCCGGAAACTTTTCCAGAAACTACTTACGAACGGTTCAACGAATGGTTCACAGTCAGTTCACACACAATGATCTTCGATACGGTGGACAAACCACTGAAATGCGAATAAAAGATCAAACTTCCGAATGGCATTTTCGGCATTTTATATTAAACAATATGCACTTGGTCGTTGGGTTTCTTTAGAAGTTACAAAAAACATGTTATGAAAAATACGTAAAATAACATAACTGAATTATCATGGTGGCCCACTCATAAACGCTGTAAATGATGCTGGCGAACCTACTCCACAACTACTGGATGGACTTACTGTTAAAGTATAAGTTCCCGCTAATGGACCATAAATTCCCATTGCATTGAAAAAATCCGGAAGACTATTCGTTGAAGTGACCGCTGTTTTCCCGGCAGAGCTGTATGGCCCGGACACAATCTTCACGGTATAGCTAGTAGCACCCGACAATGCATTCCAAGACAATGTTGTTGTATTCACATTCCAAGAGATTCCAGTTACAGTCCCCTGGGGAGGGGGACATCCAAATACCGTACGAAGGGCTATAACATCGTTCCCGTCAAAATTTCTATCCGTGCTGGGGTCTAAGCATGTCACCATCCAACTTGATGGATCGGTAGTAGGAGTACCGGTGATTAGAATTGCACCGTCTGGATTGGCCGATTCATTTTTTAGATAGCCGCAAGAAGGTGTAGAATTTAAATAATCTGTGTGCCTGAAACCAATGCAATGCCCGACTTCGTGAGCTATCAGCCAAGTGAGAAATCCAACATTTGGACTCCCTCCAATGAAATTAGTGTTAACTCTGACAGGACCGGAAGCCATTCCACCTGAGGATGTTGGGAAGCCTGGACCTATCGCAAAAATACCTTGCATATCTGGACTGGTATTGTCGATAGAAAACACAAGTATACCTTTACCAGATCCTTGCGCTAATTTTAAATTAAGGTTCAATGAATTATATCTGGCTATTACAATCGTAATAGCTTGTTGATATAAGTTGTAAAGTGTAGGATTAGAAGCATTCAAAGCGCCAAATGTAACTTGATCAAGTGAAATTGGCACAGTTCGGGGTACACTTAACAAGTTTGTTGAACGATATTGTTCAGTTTCGGCTATACGTAAAGTTAGGGATGACGAACTATTATTCAAATTTTCATTAGAAACAAACATGTCACCCTCGACTTCATATCCATCTTTTGTTGATATTACGTTCTCTGTGCTATAACCTTGTGCTTTTAACTTCGCCAATACATCATCGGGAATCGATCTGTCTGAAATTCCATTCGTTGTTTTTTTACAGGAAATAAAAACGCATGACAAGAAGGTAAAGAGTATAAACAATTTTTTCATACAATTCTATTTCTGTTTTAAAAAAGTTGTCAACAATCAAATCTAGAAATAAAAAATTAGTTAACAATAAATTTGGACGAATAAATTTTTCCGCTATTCCCTCTAAGGGTAATTATGTATATGCCCTGCGCCCAATTCGGATTTGATATCGTTTCTATTTGTTTAGGAAATTTATTTTCATATAAAATGTGACCAACAATATCAGTTATACTGAGTGTAAACCCGTAGGTGACCTTTGAAATAACCTTGAAATGTTCATTTGCTTTTGTAGGATTAGGAGCAACTATAATATAGTTGGCACCAAGATAGTAAATCGTTTGTGGAACACTAGTTATATTACTGCCATTTTCAAACTCAATGCGTGCTCTATAAATATTTACGCCTAATATGGGTTGCAAATCAGTACATAAAAAGGTCATCGCGTTGATCAGCGAATCATTCTTTAGCATTACCCATCCAAAAGAGGTCTTCTTTTCAAAGTAAATATGTTTGATATTGTAAATGCTCATCAACTTTAGAGTAAGATTCACGGAAGTATCCCCTTGTAAGTATGCATCAAAAATTGTGATGTAACAGGCAGCCCCCAAATCTGGCACATTAATCGTATAACTTTTTACTCCTTCAACATTGTTCGTTAAAACTGCAGTCACCGCGTAATAGGGATATCCACTTTGCTTGCTAAGAATAATGGATGTGTCATTCGTATAATCGACAGGTTTTAAATCATTGCTTATTAACGAATACATACGATATTGATTAATTCCTTTTACCCTGTTCCAGTTTAACATTAATGAATCGGCGCAATCGAAATCGACTTGAAGCTGCATTGGTGAGGAAAAGGAAAAAATGTCTGATATGTATGTTTTTCCACAAACTGTCATTTTAGCTAAAGCCATTGAAAAGGTATCAGGTGGTGTCCACGGATAGAAGTGATTATTTACATTCACCTCAGAGTCGATTAATTTCCAAGTGCCTCCATTATCACAACTATATTCCAATTTTCCAATTGGATTTCCGCTGTAAATACCATCCCAACGGAAAGTGTTACTTCCTTGTTGTCCCATAAAATCAATAGATGTGGGATATGTCCATTTGAAATGGTCTAATGTATCCCACTGATAACTAACATAAAACGACTGATCACCGAATACAATTTTTTTTCCTGAAACGTGTATTGTATACTGACCAGGAAAAGGTGTAGCAACCGAAATTTGCTCTACTACATTTATACTATCCCGTCCTCTATGAGGCAGCTGACGCAGTGAGTCAAAATCTGGAAAACTATTCAAAACCCAAGGAAGCCATTTTTCACCGGTCAAATTATTCTCCATTGTCAGATCAAGATCGTTTACCAGACTTCTAAAAGCATTAGGGGAAGACGGGGGATCATTCCAAACAAGTGTTACTTTTAAATTTCTAGTACTATCTGGTATGTTAAGTAAAAAAGTTTTATCCTGACCCTGTGCCAAAGTACCAGAGAAATATTTCTGCCAAAGAATATTCTGAACACTACGAAATGCATCTACACTGCCATATCCTGATGAAAAATCTATCCCTGGAGCATCAACATCTTTAGCACTATTAATAAGTATCGCTTTGACAAGCGCATTTTCAGGTAGCTTTCCATTATGAGTTTCGGAAAATGCATTTTGCACCAATATTGCCGTGCCAGAAGTAATTGCGGACGCCTCAGAACTTCCGCTTTCACCATAAGCAACCAGTTCAGGCTTCACCCTGCCGTCATATGCTGGGCCCTTAGAGCTTAATGGCGCCACTTTACCTAAAACATCGATTGAACCTACGGTTATAATGTTCTTGGCCATTTTAAAACTCCCAGTAAGATTTGCAACACCTGACAAACCTGCGTAGAGGCCATCTACAGGAGCTTGATCTCCTGAGTTTCCCGAAGAAAAAATGTGTAACAAAGCAGGATAGGCAAACATACTGTTGTCATATGCGGCCGCATCCGCGCCATAAAAATTTTCGATTCCCACACCATAAGAATGGTTTTGCACACTAATATTATATCGTCCATAAGCATCCAAGTCTGGCTCTAGATTTGAATTATCTGCAGATGAAAGAAATACTTTGGGAACAGCCCCTTTACCGGAAAAAAATGAATTTCCAGCTCCTCCTATTAGTGTCGCCATTTCTGTAGCATGTTGTGATATGTTATTGCTACTTATATTTGTTGAAACACTCCTGCCGGACAAATCTATGTCTTGATCGTTATACTTATCCTCTTTTATAGAGACAGTTAGCCCTACTCCATTAATAAGAGGATACTCTGCGTGGGTTAGATTTATTGTATTTACGGAATTGTCAAAATCAATGATTGGTGATTCTAGATGAATCGTACGTCCCGCACTTTCTATATAAGTAATAACTTCTAAATTCACCAAAATAGAAAATACAAAATCAAAGGAACAGCTTATACGGATTATATTTAAAGACTCTACTTTTTTCTCTAATGTAATTTGATCTTTATGAGCCAACGCAAATGAGTCAAAAGTTAAAAAATCAGACACTTTAATATTAAACGCCGCATACTTTGTCGGTTGAGGAGATAACGAACCTTTAATTAATTGAGGCGAAAGCTTCCATTTGTTGTTTACCGGAATTAAGTATTTAAGTCGCTTTCTATCCAGTTGAAGTAAATAATAAGGGGCCTTAACGATATAAGACCTGTTGCCCAATTGTCTAAGAATTGTATAGTTTGCATGATTAGCGAAGAAATTATTTTCATTTGGATTGACTTCTATAAAATAATTTTCGCATTTTAAACTGTCTTTTTCTATAATCAAGGTTGATGAATCTCTTTTGAATAATTCTATCCAAGTCAAACTCGAATATTTATTCGTTTGCCCAAATACACTAACGAATCCATTCATTATTGCAATAATTATAAATAGAATTTTTTGCATGAGATTAAACGCAGAAATACGAAAATAAAATAACTAACCAGTATAATAGTATCCATCCGGTGAACCGCCCGAATTATATTGATCCATGAAGAAGTGTTGTGTCCCGACCCACTATCAACTGGACAGTTTTTCAAAGGTAGTTTAGTAGTTTTTCATTTTCCACATGGATCGGATGATATTTTTTCCATATGGATTCGGGAGTCTGGCCATTCAGCGAACCGTGCCTGCGTTTTTCGTTATACCTTTTCTAATCCGGCAGCCCGGTCCGGAAAAGGAATTTTACAACCCATTCGTAAAAAATGAATAAATTCAGGAATGATTCATGATTAAATAAAAAAGCAATGAATACGGAAAACATCACTTTAATGAGAGCGGCCCGTGAGTCATTAAAAGGCAAATGGGGCCTGGCCATCCTTACGTTTTTTATCTATACCCTGCTGACTGCAGCGCCGGGTTCAGTGAGACCGCAGGGTTCATTCATGACACTGAGCTCCATGCTGATATTAATAATCGGCGGTCCGCTGGCACTGGGTGCAGCCATTTTTTCCCTTTCCATTTCTCGAGGCAAAGAAGCCAGGCTGGAGCAGCTCTTTCTGGGCTTTAATAATTTTGCCACCGCCTTAATTGCCTACCTGCTCATCCTCATTTACGTGTTATTATGGGCACTGCTGCTCATCGTACCGGGTATTATTGCTGCCCTGGGTTATTCCATGACGTTTTACCTCCTGGCCGATGATCCACTCCTCAAACCGCAGGATGCTTTAAGGAAAAGCAAATCCATGATGGATGGGTTCAAATTGAAATTATTTTATTTGTGTCTTCGCTTTTTTCTGCTGGCGTTACTATGCATACTGACGCTGGGTATCGGGTTTCTCTGGCTGATTCCCTATGTTCATGTAACCCTGGCTAAATTCTATGATGACCTGAAAGGAAATTGATTTTACAGCCGGCTGTCCGCTTACCATTTCAGGACACCTTATGCTGCGTGATGTTACCAGGCCTGGAACCCTTTCTACCACTACGTAAAGGAAATCGTCCATGGAAAAAGTTCAGACTGCGGAGCTGTTCGAATAGCTGTACAAAAGGATACACGATTTGCACGATCAGGTTACCTGGCAGTCGCGATACCCGGACCTTGTCTTCGGTTGGGAATCGCGTATCGTCAATACCTGTTTGAGGATAGACATCACGGGACGGGCAGGCGGTTCCAAACAGGTGGTCATAGAGGCTGAAATACACGCCGAAATTTTTGTCCAGGTGTGCTGGTTCCACTGAATGGTGGACCCTGTGGAATTGGGGCGAAGTGAACAACCAGCCAAGCCAACCCAGGTTGATTTTTAAATTGGCATGAATAAAGCGATTGTGGATGGGTTTATAAATGCCAATTACAGTTACTGCATAAAAATTGGATACATGGAAAATGAAGAAAGGGACGAACATCAACAGTGATCCGATAAGCAGGTCAACAATATGGGCCCTGTCATCTGTGAAAACGTTCAGTTCCTTCTGCGAGTGATGAACCGCATGAAAAAGCCAGAGGGTGCGAATTTTGTGCCGGGCAAAATGGTTAAACCAAAGATAGAACTCAGCTACCAGCAGGGCAGCAATTATTTGTAAATACACAGGCCAGGCGGTTGCGTCGCCTAAAGTTAAAAATCCCAGGTATTGTTCGAATAGCCTGTGAAGTATTCCGACAACCGGGGAAATGATCAGCAACATGAGCGGCGTATATATTACATACCAGATTGAATCCTGCAAAAACCCTTTCCCTATGAGAGGCTGGGAAGGATTGCATGGGAACAGGAATTCCAGGAACAACAGAAAGGGTACAACCAGGTACAAGGTGATGTTGCCATACAGATTACTGACGAGGTTTCTCACCTCGGCGGGAAACAAATTGTGATAAACCGTTCGCAGACTGATGACTTTGTCAACAAAAGGTCCCGGCTTCGTGACCGCCCCGAAGGTTTCGATAATCTGACCGTGCCCGTGCTGTTCGGAAGTATGGATAATGTGTGCAAGTGAGAAACTAATTAAGGCGAGACCGCTTACAGCGATGGCGTTTGGCACCACCGGGTTGGCTTCCGTAAACCGAAGCCACCACCCCGGCAATTTCCTGGGTTTAAATAGCTGATCATATATTATCACCTTTCTTAATTTGTTTAGTTTCCAGTGTTCAAACTAACGCGATTAATAAAACATAAACATACATGTAACCATAAGATTATGATGAAGATATGAAATTTAATTGAATAAAAGGTCATCCCGCTGGTACCATTATAGCCGACCGTTCAGGTGTTTTTCATCAGAATAGCCACAGCGCTTTAGAATAGCCATCGGCCTGTCGGTCCCGCCTGGTCATAAACGCTCCTGATTCTAATTTTAATATTAAATCACCAGGGTATAACCGGGGTATAACAGGGGTATAGACCCGGAAATTAGTCAATAGATACCCTGTTATATCCATGTTTTACTAATTTTATACAGCTAAAGAACAATAACCAGCTAGTCTATTGGTAAGAACCCATATTTATTTAACCCTTATAAAACCTGAACCATGGGAAAATTCAGACAGGGTATCAACGGACCTTTTTCCGGAAAGGTCGGCGCCGTGGTCGGCAGCACCTGGATGGGCATGCCGGTGATGCGCAGCCGGCCCTCCCCCAGAACAAAACCTTTTTCACCCCGGGAATTACAGCAGCAGGCGAAATTCGCCATGTTGAGTAAATTCCTGCGGCCGCTGATTCCTTTGCTCAACCAGACTTTCAGGCCGGTGGCCGTCCGGATGACGGGCTTCAATAAGGCCTTTTCCTATAATGTAAAAAATACCATTACAGGCGTTCATCCGTCCCTTGCTATTGACTACTCCATGGTGCTTCTGGGCCGCGGCGATCTGCCTCAGGCCGTTTCGCCGGCTGCCACCTCTCCGATAGCGGGGAAGCTGGACTTCACCTGGACTGACAACAGTGGAAAAGGCAGAACCCTTCCGACGGACAAAGCGTTTGCGGCCGCGTATAACGAAGAAATGGACCGCTGGATATATGGTATGAACCTGGCAGACAGAAGTGCCGGCACCTGCAGCCTGGACCTAAAGGTATTCATTGGCAAACCGGTGCATACTTATATGGGTTTTATTTCCGCAGATGGAAAAGATGTGTCTGACAGCGTGTATACAGGTTTGGTCAGCGTATAGCCGATCTGAGGGTGATTTTGAAAAAGGAGAACGTTCCGGAAGCATGGACACATTAAACCGTTTGTCCGGGTGTTTGAACAGAATCTGGTAAAAATGGAAGTAAAGTTAGGCCTGAAAGAAAACCGGAAGCAGTTTATTCTGCTGGTTATCATCAATGCCTTTGTAGGGGGCATGGTAGGCCTGGAGCGGAGCATCTTACCGCGGATAGCCGGTGTTGAATTTCATATTGCCGCAAAAACAGCGATCCTGTCTTTTATCATTGTATTTGGCATTGTAAAAGCTGTCACCAATTATTACACCGGCGCACTGGCAAATCAATTCGGGAGAAAAAAATTACTGGTGGCAGGCTGGATCATCGGCATTCCCATTCCTTTTATTTTAATGTTTGCTCCCTCCTGGAACTGGATCATCGCCGCAAATCTGCTTTTGGGAATCAACCAGGGTTTAACCTGGTCCAGTACCGTCGTCATGAAGATTGACCTGGTAGGTGAAAAACAAAGGGGGTTTGCCATGGGCTTAAATGAATTTGCCGGATATGTTTCCGTCGCCCTGATCGCATTCCTGACCGGATGGATCGCCAGTGAATATGGGTTAAGGCCTTATCCGTTTTATGTTGGCATTGTGCTGGTTTTTTGCGGACTGGCCGGCAGTGTGTTTTTTGTAAAAGACACCCAGCATCATGTAGCAAAGGAATCGGTTACGAATACCATCCCCGGACTCAAGAATATTTTTTGGGATACCACCTGGAAAGATAAAAACCTGGGGTCGGTAACACAGGCAGGTTTGGTAAACAATCTGAATGATGGCATGGCCTGGGGTCTTTTTCCAATCCTGCTGGCCTCCAAAGGTTTTACGATTGAAAAAATCGGAATCATTACAGCCGTATATCCGGCCATATGGGGTATCGGGCAATTATTTACCGGGAAGATGGCCGATTTCTTTTGTAAGAAGGATATGTTGTTCACCGGCATGTTTTTGCAGGCGATCGCCCTGATCGTTTTAGTCCGGGCCAATACCCTGTTCCATTTTATTATACTTTCTGTTATGCTGGGATGGGGAACAGCTATGGTATATCCTACGTTCCTGGCAACAGTGGCTGAAAATACAAATCCGCAGGACAGGGCGAAAAGCATCGGCATTTTCCGTTTATGGAGAGACCTGGGTTATGCCATTGGTGCTATCCTCACCGGGATCATTGCCGACCTGATCAGTATCCCTGCGGCTATTCTCTTTATTGGCTGCCTGACCGGTGTATCAGCGCTTATTATCCGTTACAGAATGAAATGCAATACCGGTGGCTCTGTAAAAATATGGGACTGGATAACAGAATAACAGTATCGTGGCTTTAATTACAGATATCGCAGTATGGCTCTGAATATCTGTTCCCTCACCGGATTCAGGTTATAGTATTCCCCCCGGGATGAAAGTCCCGTATGCTGCCGGTTCACCAGAAGAATCACCGAGATATGATGACTGGGAATAACAACAATACTGGTGCCTGTAAAACCCGTATGGCCAAAGGTTCCTTCTGGGCCATTCTTCATAAATGAATCCGAGGTATCCATCATCCAGCCAAGCCCATTATTGAATGGATCTTTGGTGAGGAATTCGTTGATGGTATTTTGGGAAATAAACGGGTGCCCGTCCAGCATTCCTTTATTCATGAGTAAATCAACCAGGCGCTGGATATCATCCACCGTGGAAAACAATCCCGCGGCGCCGGAAACACCCCCGTTGGCATACCAGGCATTTCCATCATTCACTTCTCCCGACAAAACATAGTTTCGCCAGCCATTCCAGCTATGGGGATCAATTTCCTTTCTGGTAAATCCCAGGGAAGAATCATAAACCATTCTTTTTTCATATGGATTGCCAAAAGAAGTTGCGGCAAATTTTGTAAACCGGCCGGTTTTGAGCGGGTTGTAGGTCGTGTGATCCATTCCCAGCGGTTTAAAGATTTTTTGCTGCATAAACTGCTCGAGGGGCATTCCGGAAACCCGCTCTATGATCTCACCCAGAATGGTAAACCCCAGGTCGCTGTACCGGCGCTGCCTGCCAACCGGGAAATTCAGGGGCAGTCCGCCAATCAATGCATAGGTTTCCTGCCGGTTGGAAGCCCGGTAAAATAAAGGATACCATTCAAAAAGTCCGGCAGTATGGGTAAGGAGGTGGCGTATGGTAATGGTTTTTTTATCCGGCGAATTAAAAGCTTCTATGTACCTGCCCACCGGGTCATCTACGGAAAGCAGTTTTTTGTCTGCCAGGTACATGATGGAGGTGGTCGTGCCCACCACTTTGGTAAGAGAAGCGATATCAAACATATGATCCACCGTCATTTTTTCAGGCGACACCATTTTCTGATGGTTCCGGTCGTATATCCGGGCATAGCCATAGGCCTGTTTGTAAACGACGCGGTTATCTTTTTTAATCTGGATGACAGCGCCGGGGATCAGATTATTACTCACCTGGGTCTGCAGGATACTGTCAATCGTTTGTATCAGCAATTTCTTTTCAGCATCCTGTCCACCCTGCTGTGCAAAGCTGCACAGGCTTGCTGTTGTCAGTAAAAA
>DHWT01000155.1 GCA_002413325.1 Chitinophagaceae bacterium UBA5175
CAGCTATAACCGAGAAAGACGAAGTGGATCTGGCCTTTATCATTGAACAGCAGCTGGACTGGGTGGCCCTTTCTTTTGTGCGGAGAGTAAATGATATTGTGGGGCTTCGGGACAAGCTCAATCAGAAGAAAAGCAAAACCAAAATCATTGCCAAGATAGAAATGCCGGAAGCGCTGATCAACCTGCGGGAGATCATCCTGGAATCAGACGGTATTATGGTGGCCCGTGGCGACCTGGGCGTTGAACTGCCCGTGGAGCAGGTCCCCCTTATTCAAAAGCAGATCATACGTAAATCCATTCACCGCGCCAAACCGGTGATCGTAGCTACCCAGATGATGGAAAGCATGATCGACCGGACCAAACCCAACCGCAGTGAGATTACCGACGTGGCCAATGCCGTGCTGGAAGGTGCCGATGCGGTAATGCTGAGCGCAGAAACGGCCACCGGCAATTATCCCACCCTCGTGGTCGAAACCATGCGCAAGATTATTATCGAAGTGGAAAGAACGGATTATTACTATAACCGCGAAGATGAACTGGAGCCTCTACCCCATTCTCCCTCTTTCCTCAGTGATGCCATTTGCTATAATGCCTGTAAACTGGCCAGGGACACCCAGGCAGATGCGCTGATTGGAATGACCCAGAGCGGCTATACCGGTTTTATGTTATCCAGCTATCGCCCGAAATCGCCCCTATATATTTTCTCCAAGGAAAAAACCCTGATTAACCAGCTCAGTCTCAGCTGGGGTGTACGCGCTTTTCATTATGCCGAAGAAGAAGGTATTGATGAAATCGTTGCCGATCTGACGGAAATCCTGAAGCAGAGAGGATTCCTGAAAAAAGGAGACGTGGTCATCAATACGGGCAGCATCCCGGTGGATGAACACCTGCCAACCAATATGCTGAAGATCTCAAAGGTTGTTTAATTTTCAAGAGACAACTGAATCACCATTTGCTCAATTTCATGACGGTCAGCCATTACAGCCGACTGGTCTTCATCCATGAACGGGGAAATGAATTCCATGGATGATTTTTTCTGTATGCGGGCTGAACTATGAAAATGGGTGGCCCGGGTTTCCTTTTTCAAATCCGTGATATTCGCTGCACGCACACCCGATCCGGGCATGATCTGAATACGCCCATCCGCCTGGCTGACCAGATCCCTGATCAAAGCGGCACCCAGGATGGCCGTGGGTTGTTGCCCGGAGGTAAGGATTCTTTCGCATCCGGTTTCAATGATATCTTCCAGGGCCTCGAAAGGATTGCGCGTCCAGTCAAAAGCCCGGTGAAAACTGACTCCCATGGGATATGCCTTTTCAACAAGGATGGCTGAATGATTTTTATCCACGCGGCCATCTGGTAATAACATACCAAACACAACACCATCACAACCTGCGGATTTGCAGGCTTCCACTTCATGCAGCATGATTTCGAATTCCTCTTCGGAAAAAAGAAAATCGCCACCCCGGACGCGGATGATGGGGTAAAGTTCGATACTGATTTTTTTCCGGACCGTTTTGATCAGGCCGATGCCTGGTGTGGTTCCGCCGCCCGCAGGGTCTGCACAAAGCTCTACCCGGTCGGCGCCGGCATCTGCTGCAATCCGGGCAGAATCCAGGTTAAAACAACATATTTCAAGAATGTTTTTTTCCATCAGCTGAACCAGCTTTCCGATTCATATATCTTCTCTTCCGAGCCGGAGCGAACGGCATAGGTAAAGCCTTTCTGGATACAGAAAGCGCCGTAACTGCCGTCCTTTTTCATGGCGAGAAAGCCAACCTGCAGACCCTTTGCTTTTTGCGGATCCCGGGTCACAATTCTTTCCACCGCTTTACGGCAGGCATCACGGGGTGAAAGTCCGAGCCGCATATTTTCCACTACCAGGTGCGAACCCACGATACGGATTACTTCTTCTCCGACCCCGGTCGACGTAGCAGCGCCGATTTCATTATCTACAAAAAGCCCGGCACCAATTATGGGCGAATCGCCTACCCTTCCATGCATTTTAAATGCCAGGCCGCTCGTAGTGCAGGCTCCACTGAGATTGCCGGCGGCGTCCAGTGCCAGCATGCCAATCGTATCATGGTTCTGAGGGCCGCCCGGGGCAAATGATTTATCCGCTGCGCTGTATTTTTTGTTCTCCACGTTGATGACGGGTTCATATTTGGACTGGCGCAGCCATTCCTTCCACATTTTTTCACTTTCAGGCGTGAGTAAATTTTCCTTTTTAAACCCGTTGGCCAGGGCAAACTGCAATGCCCCGTCACCGGCTAACACGATATGCGGCGTTTTTTCCATGACCAGTCGCGCCACCGAAATGGGGTGTATAATATTTTCGAGGCTCATGACTGAACCGCAATTGCTGTTTTCATCCATGATGCAGGCATCCAGAGTCACGTGTCCGTCCCGGTCCGGCAGGCCCCCATATCCAACGGAATGATTGTTGGGATCTGCTTCCGGAATTTTCACGCCGGCTTCAACAGCATCCAGCGCCTTTCCCTGCCTGCTCAGCAGTTCCCAGGCCGCGGCATTGGCGGCTTTGCCGAAATCCCAGGTTGAAATCACGATGGGTTTATTGACGTACGTAAAGGATGTAGTTCCGGGTGTTCTCAGGAACCAGCCTGTAGATGCGAGCAGGGAGGATCCCAGGAATTTTCTTCTGTTAAACATTCTATCGTTTTATTACTCAAATTAAGAAAATTGAGTGGTGTATTTGTTATTTTCACAGTTCCACATTGAATATATTATGAAGCTTCATTTCATTTTCCTGTTCTTACTGATCAGCGGAACCAGCCGTTCCCAAAATATAAACCAGGACAGTGCCTGGTTCCGGGATAATTATTACAAAATTGAAAAAGCGATCCCGATGCGAGACGGGGTAAAACTGTTCACTTCCATCTATGTGCCTAAAGACAGCACGGAAAAACATCCCATACTGATGGAAAGGACGCCGTATAACTGTGCGCCTTACGGCCCGGATGCATTCCGGGATTTCTGGAATGGATTTGACCGTTATTACCTTCGTGAAGGGTATATTATGGTTATCCAGGATGTACGCGGGCGCTGGATGAGTGAAGGCAAATTTGTCGATGTGCGGCCATTTATTAAAGAAAAAAAACCAACCGATACAGATGAGTCAACCGATGCGTATGATGCGATTGACTGGCTTGTGAAAAATATTCCGGGCAATAACGGGAACGTGGGCGTGAAAGGTATTTCCTATCCGGGTTTTTATGCTGGCATGGCTGCCGCATCCGGACATCCGGCTTTGAAAGCCGTAAGTCCACAGGCGCCTGTAACAGACTGGTTCCGGGGCGACGATTTTCACCACAATGGGGCATTTTTTTATATGGATGCATTTGATTTTTATGTGGCAGGAGGATTTGGAAGACCACACCCCTTTCCGGTCGAACAGGAACCGCCCATGCCGGATCTTTACACCAGTAAGGACAATTACCAGTTTTACCTGCAACAGGGAGCGGATAAAAATTTATTGAAAATGGCGGGCGACAGCATCGCGTTTTTCAGGGAACTCTATGTTCATCCGAATGAAGATGCCTGGTGGAAAGCGCGAAATGCCCGTGTTGCACAATATCATACCAAACCGGCCATTCTTGTTACCGGCGGATTGTTTGACGCAGAAGACTGTTATGGCGCCTGGAACCTCTATAAAGCCATCCGGACGCAAAGTCCGGAAACAAAAATACAACTCGTGATGGGACCCTGGTACCATGGACAGTGGAAGGACGCGGACGGCACACATCTGGGGAATATAAATTTCGGATCCAATACCTCAATCACGTATCAGAATCAGATCGAGCTTCCCTTTTTTAATTATTATCTGAAAGGGAAAAATGACCCGGCCCTTGCCGGGGCCACCATTTTTTTCTCAGGAGAAAATACATGGCGGAAATTTGACTCCTGGCCAACAACCCGTGCCAGTGTGGTAAAATTTTACCTGCGGGAAAAAAATGGAATATCCACAGAGCCGCCCCCTGGTGAAAATTCCTATGATGAATATACCAGTGATCCCGCACACCCGGTTCCTTACACGGAAGATATCCACTTCAACAGAACCCGCGAATACATGACGGATGACCAGCGCTTTGCCAGCCGCAGGCCGGATGTGCTGACCTATCAAACCCCGTTACTGAAAGAAGATCTGACGATCGGTGGCCCGGTGATTGCTGATCTGCGCTGCAGCATCACCACGACCGATGCGGACTTCGTAGTGAAAATCATTGATGTTTTTCCCGACAGCCTTTCTTATCAGCGCGTTGATATTTATAGTGTGAATGAACCGGAAAAAATCTATCCGATGGGTGGTTACCAGATGCTGGTACGGGGAGAAATTTTTCGCGGGAAATTCCGGAATGGCTTTGAAAAACCGGAACCCTTCCGGCCCGGGAAACCGGAAACGGTCCGGTTCAGCCTGACGGATGTGGCCCACACGTTTAAAAAGGGCCACCGGCTGATGATTCAGATTCAGAGCAGCTGGTTTCCGCTGTCAGACAGGAACCCGCAAAAATTTACCGATATCTATACCTGTGATGATACTGATTTTCAAAAGTCTACCATTCGTATTTTGCGCGACCGCCTGAATGCCACTGCTATTTTGCTGCCGGTTATTTCAGGTAAACCGGAATGAGTATGACTTCAATGCGTAAATATTTCCAAATGCGGAATCAGATAATTAATTTCAGAGAGTAATATCCCGTGCATGGAACCGACAAGTCAAGAACTGCCTTCGCTTGAGCTCTGGCTGCAGGATCTCCAATCATATATATATAAGGTGACCAGCGGCCCCATGAAGCATGCGCATTTTCATTTTAACAGATCCGATTTCATCTATTCAAGAAAAAACAAAAAAAGCCAGGATGAGCTTTCCATCATTTTCCTGAGTCAGTTCCCTGTGAATTACCGGGTTGGTTTCCAGCTTGAAATCTGGCACCCTCCCATTAAACAGGTTAAGGAAACATTTATGAGCGAAATTCTGAACAGGGAATCCAACCTGTGCAGTATTATATTAAATATGAAAGATTTTCCTCCCAATGATCCACTGCAGAAATTTTTTAAAGATTATACCATCTGTAATTACCGGGATTTATTTTTGGCCGGCGACTGGCTGGCACAGACACTTCAGTATGAACTGGTGCCCCTGTGCGATCAGATGAGCACTGTTGCCCATATGGATGCCTTTTTTGAATCAAAGCCTGACTGGTCGCTGAATACACGCAGCGGCGGAAACGTCTGTACCGATTTGATCACGGCCGGCCTCGGCCAAAGAAGGGATGTACATCAGCGGTACCGGCAACTCCTGGAAGGCCTTCAGCAGAAAATTGAAAACCGGCAGATGAATCCCGAGAGCCGGCAGCTTTTATCCCTCTGTTATGAATCAATAAAAAGATAATGGGTAATGGTTAATTGATTCCCGTTAAGATAATTATTTATCATCAACCATCTGCCATTAACCGGGAATGTCCCGGGCATTTAGCTTTAGGAGATTGGATAATAAGCCCCTATTTTCGCAAATAATTTGAATAAATCAGCTGTATATGAAAATGGTAGATTCTTTCGAGAAGATCCCCCTGGAAATTTTTCCGGATGCAACAGCCGGCTCCGCCTTTGTTGCCCGGCAGATTGCCTCCCTGATCCGTGAAAAAGAAAAAAATAAGGAACGTTGCGTGCTGGGGCTTTCCACCGGGAAATCCCCTCTGAAACTATATGCGGAACTGATCCGGATGCACCGGGAAGAAGGGCTCAGTTTTCGTAATGTGGTTGCCTTCAATCTGGATGAATATTATCCAATAGAACGGAGCGCAGCACAGAGTTATTACCGGTTCATGAAGGAAAACCTGTTTGATCATATTGATATCGATCAAAAGAACTGCCATATTCCCAACGGGGAACTGCCCAAGGAGGCGATGAAGGGATTTTGCACAGCTTATGAGCAGGCTATTACCGACGCCGGAGGAATTGATCTGCAGATCCTGGGTATCGGTTCAAACGGTCATATTGGTTTCAATGAACCGGGTTCGAGCCGATTCTCGAAAACACGGGTGACTCCACTTGAAAATTCTACCCGTTTATCGAATGCGGGAGATTTTGAAAACGTAACCCAGGTGCCCCGTTTATCGGTAACCATGGGAATCAACACGATTCTCAAAAGCAGGAAGATCATCCTCATGGCCTGGGGAAGCAGCAAGGCGCCGGCTATACAGAAATCCCTGGAAGGACCGGCAACAGAAGAAATGCCGGCATCCCTGCTGCAACAACATGAGGATACTTTATTTGTTGCTGACGAAGCCGCTGCCGCCGATCTCATCCGGTTCAAAGCGCCCTGGCTTACAGGAGACTGTGACTGGAATGGAGACATCCTGCGTAAAGCCGTTGTGAGTACCGCCCTGAAACTGGGAAAGCCCATTTTAAGCCTGACGGATAAAGATTATAACGATCATGGGCTGAGTGATCTGCTCGCCGTGAAAGGTGATGCCTATGAAATTAACCTGGATGTGTTTTATATGTTGCGGGACAGTATCACCGGGTGGCCGGGCGGGAAAAACCAACCCCTGCCCAACCCGCCGGAAAGAATGGCTCCCTATCCGAAAAGATGCCTTATTTTCTCGCCTCATCCGGATGATGATATTATTTCCATGGGAGGCACTTTCATGCGCCTGCACGACCAGGGCCATGAAGTGCATGTCGGTTACCAGACTTCCGGTAATATCGCAGTGACGGATGAATTTGTGACCCGTTTCATTGATTTTGCTGTAGGTTTTGAATCCATGTTCGGGATTGATAATAAGCGTTCGACTGAAATCCTGACCAATGCCAAGAATTACCTGAAGGAAAAAAAGTCCTCAGGTATTGATTCTCCGGAAATCCGCAATATCAAAGGACTGATCCGGCGATGTGAAGCCAGTGCCACCTGCCGCTATGTGGGTATCCCCGAATCAGGTATTCACTTCCTGAACCTTCCTTTTTATGAAACCGGAACGATAGAAAAGAAACCCATGAGTGAGGAGGATATACTTATTACGATGGATCTGCTGCAAAAAATCAAACCCCACCAGGTTTATTGCGCCGGTGACCTGGCTGACCCGCATGGTACGCATAAGGTTTGCCTCGATGTCGTATTCGAATCCATGAAACGGCTCAAAAATACCGGTGAATCCTGGGTGAAAGACTGCTGGGTCTGGTTGTATAAAGGAGCCTGGCAGGAATGGGATGTCAGCGAGATCGAAATGGCTATTCCCATGAGCCCGGACCAGGTGTTGAAAAAACGTTTCGGTATTTTTATTCACCAGTCACAAAAAGATATGGTTCCTTTCCAGGGAACCGACAGCCGCGAGTTCTGGCAAAGAGCCGAAGACCGCAATGCAAATACCGCCGGCCTCTATGCCCAGTTGGGCCTTACCAAATATGCAGCCATGGAAGCATTTAAACGCTGGTATTTTTAGGCATAATGGCTATATCTTAAGGCCATTTAAGGGGTTTTTCTTGATATAGATCAATTTTTGATATAAATTATTTTTGCTTGAAGGAACAAAAAACAGGCTCCAATAAATATAAAAACGCGGAAAATAAGGCGGACCTGACTTTAGGCTTGAGGGCTTCAGTTTTAGGCATAAAATGGTCTTCTGCATGGAAAATGCCATCATACAGGTGGAAGTTTTTCGTTGGCATGGGCATTCTAGCAGCCATTTTGATTTCGTTTCCTTTCTTTTTTAGAGCCATCGAAACAAGGAACGGCTACTTATTTTCGGATATATTTCTGGAATGGATACCGGCCCGTAATGTATCGGTCGCTGTGTTTTTTTTAATCTGGTCCTGCTTTGTCCTGATTCTTTACCGTGTCGTAGGGGATCCCCAGATGCTGCTGCTGACATTATGGGCCTATAATGGGGTTACCCTGCTCAGAATGGCCAGTATCGGCCTGATATCGCTGAATCCTCCGGCCGGGCTCATTCCGCTCGCAGATCCGATTACCAACCAGTTTTATGGCGAACAGTTTATAACCCACGATTTGTTTTTTTCGGGACATATGACTTCTGTTTTCCTGATTTTCCTTTGCCTTAAGAAAAAAGCTGACCGGATCTATGCTCTTTTAGCTTCCATCATACTGGGCATATTGTTGCTGGTTCAGCATGTGCATTATACGATCGATGTACTGGCAGCACCGGTTTTTACATATGCCGTTTACCGGTTAGCCAGGCTCTTTACTAAACCGGAAAGTACAGGGCTTTATTCAGGAACGGTCAGCGGGGGAAACTCATTTTTATGAATACCAAGCCTGTCATTTATACGTTTTATTAAATCCGGGAATCAGTCCCCGGCAAGAAGAATTTAAGACAAGGCTGGTTAATAGGACTTTATTCATTAATTTTGCAAATAATAATTATTACATAATTAATTTTAAGTTAATTTCATCCCGTTCAAATAAGGGTTTTATGCAGATGGATTTCCCTGCTAAAGACTTAAATGCTACCATGATATGAAAAAATTACTTTGCCCTGAATTCATTCTAGGTGATAAGATAACCCCGGAACAATCTGCCTTTTTCCATAAAAACGGGGTGATCGTATTTCGCAATGTCCTTAAGCCGGAAACTGTTGCATTTTTTATCCAGGAAATCAACCGGATTGAAAAGCAGTTGCTTGATGAAGGAAAGGATAAAATTAACGGGGTTCCACTTAAATTCGGAAAGGATCCCAGCGGGAAAACCATTATTCAGCGTTTGTGCTTTTTGTCGCTTTTCAGCCCGACGTTCCATGAATTCCTGAACGATCCGCGTTTGCAGGCCCTGCTGGAGCTTTTGCAGCCTTTTGAAGGCCGAATTGCGGAAAATGAAAAGGACGGACTTATTCTCAATCATTATGTGCGTACCCCTGAAAGTAATTTTTCCCAGATGGGATGGCATACTGACAGTCCCAGGGATTTATTCCTGGGCCAGAAGATTATGCCGATGCTGAATGTTGGGATACATCTGGATTCCTGCCCTTTTGAAAACGGTGGCCTGCGTGTTCTTCCCGGAACACATACACAGGGCGTACTGCGGTTATTATTCAAGAAAAAATACTTTATAGACAATAACCCGGATGCCCGTGAAGTGGGATTTGATATCCATGCGGGTGACCTTACGGTTCATGATGGCAGGATCTGGCACAGGGCCCAGCAGTCTCCTTTCCTGGGTGAAGCCAGTCGGCGCCGCGTCATGTATGTACCGATCATCACAGGTAAATACATGCCCAAACACGAAAACAGCAAAACACCTTTTTACCACCGGTTGGCTTCCAAAGTACAGAACTAAGGATACCTCGAAATTTAAAACGCTGCAAAAATGCCTTTTGCACTCATAACCGGAGCCAGCAAAGGAATCGGAAAGGCCATTGCGGAATCTCTTGCGTCCCGCGGATATGACCTCCTGCTCATTGCCCGCTCTTCCGGCCTGTTGGAGCGGGTTGCAGCCGAAATTCATACAGCAACCCAAAGGAACTGTCAGTGGCTTGCCGTGGATCTTTCCGGGGATCAGGCGGCGGAAACTGTTTTTGACTGGTGCCAAAATAATCAGTTTACGGTTTCTGTCCTTGTCAACAATGCGGGTTATGGCCTGAGTGGTCCTTTTGAAAAATATTCCGCGCAGGAACACGCAGATATGCTGCATGTCAATATCATCTCTCTGACGAAATTAACCCGCTTATTCCTGCCCGGACTACTCAGACAACCGGCAGGGTATATTCTCAATATTGCCAGTTCGGCTTCTTACCAGGCTGTTCCTTATCTTTCAGCCTATGCTGCATCCAAATCCTATGTGCTGAGCTTCAGCCGGGGACTCCGTCAGGAACTTAAAACAACGACTGTTTCTGTAACCTGTATTTCTCCGGGACCCACGGATACTGATTTTGTAAACCGTGCCAAGGTTGGTGCCAAGGGTATCAAAGCAGCTGAACGTTTTAATATGTCGCCCCGGGTGGTGGCGCATATTTCAGTGGAAAGCATGTTTCGCCGGCGTCCCGAAGTGATTACAGGGGGTATGAATAAACTCAGTGCTTTTTTTGCCTGGTTAATGCCAAAATCCCTGGTGGAAAATGTGGCTAAAAAATTGTACGACTGATACCGGTCATCCAAATAATACGGATGTTGAAGAAATCCATTTTACTGATCTTTAATTTTCTTTTTTTCACACTTGCTTATGCCTGGCAAAACATACCGCCTGTACGCACCGGCGCCGACCAGACTGAAAAATATTTTTCCATCCTGCGCGGCAAACGGATTGCAGTTGTCGCCAATCCCACTTCCCGGATTGCAGACACTCCTCTGGTGGACAGTCTCCTGCATTCCGGCATCCGTGTCGTAAAAGTATTCGGTCCGGAGCACGGATTCCGTGGAAATGCCAGTAACGGTGCCACCGTGGCTGATAGCCATGATCCGGCAACCGGTATTCCCATTGTTTCCTTATATGGAAAAAAATCCATGCCTTCCCGGGATGACCTGCAGGATGTGGATATTATCCTCTTCGATATACAGGATGTAGGGGCCCGGTTTTTTACCTATATCATCACCCTGCAGCATGTAATGCAGGCCTGTGCAAATTTTCATAAACCATTGCTAATCCTGGACCGGCCGAATCCAAATGGTTTTTATGTGGATGGCCCGGTACTTGAAGATGCTTTGCGTTCCGGTGTGGGGCTGCAACCGATACCCATCGTGCATGGAATGACTATCGGGGAACTGGCCAGAATGATCAATGGGGAAGGCTGGTTATTAAATAAAGCTAAATGCGATCTGCAGATTATCAAAATGGTAAATTATACCCACGCAACGGTCTATACGTTACCGGTTACCCCCTCACCCAACCTCAATACTCCGCTGTCCATCCTGCTATATCCCGGTTTATGTCTGTTTGAAGGAACTGTTATCAGTATCGGAAGGGGTACAGAGCGGCCGTTTACCATGATGGGCGCACCTGCGCTGGCAGGAAAATATACGTTTCATTTTAAGCCGGTGTCCATTCCCGGCATGAGCGAACATCCTCTTTACCAGGATTCAGTTTGTTATGGTATTGACCTGGCAAATTACAAGACGGATCAGCTGAGAATCAAAAAACAAATCAACCTTCAGTGGTTAATGGAATGTTACCAGGCCTACCCCTGGAAAGAGCGTTTCTTTGACGCTTCCCAAAACAAACAAATCGGCAATTTTGACAAACTGGCCGGTACATCCATGCTGCGCAAACAGATTATAGCCGGCTTATCCGAAAAGGAAATACGCAAAAGCTGGGAGCCGGCCCTCTCCCGTTTTAAAAGAAAAAGAAAAAAATACCTGATTTACCCGGAATAACCGACAGTTTGCTGATGGCAGTAACTGGTGAATCATTTTGGTCTGTGAACGATTCTTTGTATTTCAATAACATCTGTCAACGGTTCATTGCCCACAGCACGCTAAAAGTGTTCAGCTATTATACTTAAATTTATAGCCTAAAAATTTTCAGTTATGGAAAATCAGGATTTATCAAGACGCACATTCATACAGACTGCAGGCAAAGCCGGCTTAGCAGCGGGACTTACGGGTTCTGTTCTGACATCCATGGCAAATGGCCATCCAGGTGCTGGTCACCAGACAGCGCCGGATCCGTTCCCATACAAACAAAAACCACTCCCATATGCATACTCAGCACTGGAACCTGTGATTGATGCCCAGACCATGGAAATACATTATACCAAACATGCGGCGGCGTATGCCAAAAATCTGGCTGAAGCAGTGGATGCAGAAAAAGTGGATACGAACCGGGTTTCACTGGAAGAACTGCTGGCTTCCATTTCCAGGTATTCCATCAAGATGAGAAATAATGCAGGCGGTCATTATAATCATTCCCTGTTTTGGGAACTGATGACTGCTCCCGGGAATACAACCGGTCCTTCAGCTGCTCTGACGACGGCGATTCAAAAAGATTTCGGATCCATGGATGCATTGAAAACAAAATTTAATAGTGCTGCCATAGGCCGGTTTGGCAGCGGATGGGCCTGGGTCATTTTGAAAAAAGATAACAAACTCGATGTGGTCTCAACCCCCAACCAGGATAATACGCTGATGGATATCAGTGAGGCGAAAGGGCAGCCTTTATTTGGTATCGATGTTTGGGAGCATGCGTATTATCTGAAATATCAGAACAAAAGACCCGATTATATCAATGCCTGGTGGTCCGTTATCAACTGGGATTATATAAATAACCGGTATGGCAAACTGATTTGAATAAAAAAATAACGAAAATCAGGGCCTGACTGAACTGTTATCTGTTTATATTGTTTCCCATTAAAATATTAAGACATATAACAAATGACAAAAACTAAAGGATTTGCAGCGCAGGATGCGCAAAGTACATTGGTTCCCTGGAATTTCGAACGCCGCAGTGTGGGTCCAAAAG
>DHWT01000164.1:0-1531 GCA_002413325.1 Chitinophagaceae bacterium UBA5175
GTGGGATTTGCAGGTGTTTCTGCATATATCATTTTCAATTTATTGCCGGCATGTTCAGCTTCTATCCGTTTTATAATGTCTCCTTCACGGTCACCTGCATTAAAGCCAACTAACTGAATGCCCCAGTTGTGCAGCATAAAATGAATAAATTTGTGCGTGCCGCCATAAATGGGGTTGCTGAATAACAGCACATCACCGGGTTTTAAAAAACTCACCAGCGAAGTGGCAATGGCACTCATACCGCTGGAAAACGCAGCCGCTGCTTCACCTCCATCCCAAAGCTTCAGGCGTTCTTCCAGTATTTCCATATCCGGGTTGTTTATCCGGCTATATATTAATCCCATTTCCTGGCCTTCGTGGCCGGGCTTGCCATGTGCCATTTCAAAAAATGCCTTTCCGTCTTCAGCTGTTTTGAAAACAAAAGTTGAAGTTTGAAAAATAGGGCATTTTACAGCGCCTTCACTTAATTCAGGTTTGTATCCATAACCCATCATTAATGTTTCCGGTGCAAAGTTTTGATTGCTCATATCCAGTTTTTAAGCAAAGGTTTGACTAATCCGCCAAATAATGTATGACTTATGTTACATGGAATAACAAATCTGTTCAGCATTTGTAAAACATGTGCCATTTTTGAAACATTGCCTGAATTCTATATGCAAAAGCATACTGGGGAGGGGTGGGTCAACATCCCGGAATTGCAGGTAAACAGGGATCGGAAACCCCGGCCAGGTGACCTAAAATCGGTTTTCCGCCGGATTTTTGGAAGTTAGTCGCAGAATTTCGTCGTTATATCTCTTTTGCCCAAATTCCCATACAAACCGGTCTATTTTTGTGGTGCAATTATTTTAATAAATTATTCATATTCAAAAAATATACAAATGAAAAAGAGAATCCTGATATTACTGGCTTCCTTCTTATTAGTTTTTACAGCGTCCTACGCTAATGACAGCAAAGTTCCGGACAAGGTGATTTACGAATTCAACCGCGATTTTTCCGGTGCCAGCAATGTGAACTGGCAGATTACCAGCAGTTATTATAAAGCGAGTTTCGACGAGCACGGGAAGACTTTATATGCTTTTTATACGGATGATGCCGGTTTTATCGGGATTACCCATAGTTTACTTTCCGATAAATTACCGGTTTCCCTGCAATCAGAATTAAAAGCGAAATACAGTGACTATTGGATCACTGACCTGATTCAATTCAATATGAACAACCAGCCGGGTTATTATGTTACGCTGCAAAATGCAGATCAGAAAATCATATTGAAATCCGAAAGAAACCAGCATTGGCAGTTTTATACTACAGTAGAAAAGTATTAATAAATTGTTGGTTCGGCATGTTGCTTTTTAAAGCCGGTCAGGAGAAATCTGGCCGGCTTTCCCATTACAGTGATCCGGGTTATCAGGTGGAATAAAAGGGATATGACGTGAATTAAAATTGCCTAAATTGAACCAGGTTTTCACAATCGTATTTAGTCATTTCATTCATATTATATTATTCAGATGAATCAATCCGTATTTATACACAT
>DHWT01000164.1:1883-3484 GCA_002413325.1 Chitinophagaceae bacterium UBA5175
TTGAAAGAACTGCGTTTGCTGAACTGGGATTACCTCCCGGTGGACGCCGCAACCATCGACATTGTTTTATTAACACATGGACACCTGGATCATGTGGGATATTTGCCCCGCCTCGTCAGGTCCGGGTTTAAAGGGAAAATTTATGCAACCATTCCGACTATCGATATTGCCGGGATTGTCCTGAATGATACTGCACGGATCCAGGAAGAGGAAGCAGAACATGCCAACACCCAGGGCTATTCAAAGCACAAACCGGCAAAGGCTTTATATGATGTAAAAGATGTGGAAGAGACCATCCCGCATTTTACTGAAGTCAAACTGGATGAATGGATTGATTTCGGCGATGACGTCAAAGTACGCTATCAGTCCAACGGACATATTATTGGTTCTGCATTTATTGAAATACATATAGGGGAAAAGAAATTTGTTTTCAGTGGTGATATCGGGCGGGAAAATGATGTGTTGATGTACCCCCCGAAAAGACCGAAGGAGGCGGACATACTATTTATTGAATCGACCTACGGAGACCGGCTACACCCAGGTGAGGATATCCGGGAACACCTGAAAAAAATCATCCTGGAAACTATTACAAAGGGCGGTTCTGTAATCATTCCCAGTTTTGCAGTTGAACGTACCCAGACCCTGATGTACCTGATCTGGCAATTACGGCGATCAGGGGCATTGCCTGATATTCCTTTTATCATGGACAGCCCGATGGGTGCCAATGTGCTTGAAGTATTTCAAAAACACCGGGAATGGCATAAACTATCAGCGGAGGAGCTTTCCTCCATGTTCAAAATATTTAATATTGTCAGTGATTTTAAAAAGACACTTGAGATCATTAAAACGGCATTCCCTAAAATAATTATCGCAGGAAGCGGTATGGTCACGGGAGGCAGGGTTTTGAATTACCTGCAGGAATATATCGGGAAGCCCGAAACCACGTTATTGTTTGTTGGATACCAGGCCGAAGGAACCAGGGGAAGAAAAATACTGGACGGCAACCATGAAATAAAAATTTACGGCAGGTATTACGAAGTGAAGGCCCGTATTGAGATGATTCAGGGTTTATCGGCCCATGGGGACCAGAAAGACCTGCTGAACTGGATAAGTGAAATAAAAAACAGGCCGGAAAGGGTTTTTCTTGTGCATGGCGAAAAACAATCCGCTGATACATTCCGCGTAAAAATTAAAGACACCTATGGATGGGATGGTACAGTTCCCAAATTGTATGAGATTGCGGAAATAAAAATGTAAGCTGCTAACGCGTCCGTTGACCAGGAAAAAAAGCAGTTTATACGACGCGGGCCATCTTATGGTTTATGAGGTAATCAAAACTTTCCTTTAAGGCTTCAAAGGTATCGGTAGCTGTTTTATCCATTTCCACGACCATCCATTCAGTATTTCCGTCGGCTGCTTTTACGATCGCAGGAAAATTCTGTGTTCCCCTGCCTACGGCTGTCATGGGATCCGGGTTATCCAGCGGTAAGGAATCGTCCCACCGGGCGGGACCATCTTTAATATGGAGCAGGGGTGCCCGGCTGCCCAGTTTCTGAACGATCGCTGCGGGATCCTGTCCGGCCACTTTCACCCAGTAAGTG
>DHWT01000091.1 GCA_002413325.1 Chitinophagaceae bacterium UBA5175
ATGAGGTTTTTTTTGATTTCCTCCTTATCCATAACAGCTTTTGCAACAATATTCTGATATACCGGACAGGTTGGATTATAAAAAGTTGTTTTTTCTATAGCAGATTTCAATTCCTCCCGGGCCGGTTCCATCAGGGGGGAATGAAACGCGCCTCCCACCGATAAGATCACGGCACGACGGGCGCCTGCAGCCTTCATCCTTTCACACCCCAGTTCAATGCCCTTGAGTGATCCGCTGATCACGACCTGGCCGGGACAATTATAGTTGGCCGGGACCAGCACTTCTCCGGATTCTGATTCAATTTCGCGGCAGATCGCTTCCACCCGTTCTTCATCCAGTGCCAGAACCGCAGCCATAGTGCCCGGGTTGGAAATACAGGCTTTCTGCATGGCGGAGGACCGGATGATCACCAGGCGCATACCATCTTCAAAAGATAAAGCACTGTTTGCCACGAGGGCTGAAAATTCTCCCAGAGAATGACCCGCAACCATTTCGGGGCGGGCGTTGTCAACCGTTTTATAGGCGATTACCGAATGCAGAAAAATGGCGGGCTGGGTAACATTGGTTTGTTTCAGATCCGTTTCCGTACCGGAAAACATGATATCAGAAAGACGGAAGCCTGCAATTTCATTCCCCTGTTCAAAAAGTTTTTTTGCAAAAGCACTTTTATCATAGTGGTTCTTACCCATTCCCGGAAACTGAGATCCCTGTCCGGGAAAAACATATGCATGCTTCATATTCGACTTAGAGGTTATAAAACAAATTTGCCACAAAGCACCGACTCAACAAAGAAAATCTTTCCTGTATTTTAATTCAGATCAGAGGAGATCAGCTTGATGAATTCCGTCCTTGTTTCATTTTTCTGGAATTCCCCGTAAAAAGCAGAGGTTGTGGTTACGGAATTCTGCTTCTGGACGCCCCGCATCATCATACACAGGTGCGAAGCCTCAATTACCACGGCGGCCCCCAGGGGGTGTAAAGAATCCCGGATGGCGTGTAAAATCTGGGTCGTCAGTCTTTCCTGCACCTGGAGGCGACGTGCAAATACATCCACCACCCGGGCTATTTTACTTAATCCGGTGATCCATCCGTTGGGAATATAGGCAACATGCGCTTTGCCAAAAAAAGGAAGCATATGATGTTCGCAGAGGCTGTAGATCTCGATATCCTTAACGATGATCATCTCATTCATGGGTTCGTTAAATTTCGCCGAATCGAGAATGGCGTGCGCATCATGTTCATACCCCTGTGTGAGAAACTGCATGGCTTTGGCCACACGCTCCGGTGTTTGCTCAAGACCCTCCCTTCCGGGATCTTCCCCCAGAGCACCCAGGATTTCCCTGTAATTTAATTTGAGGGTTGAGGTCGTCTGCTCGTCGTACTGTTCTGTTTTTTTGTAGGCCATCTTTTGTGCTTAACGCTTAACGCCTAACGCCTAACGCTGATCGTTATGGCTAAAGCATGAAGCTTTTTTAATTGGTATTATCAAATGAACTATTCACTTTCAGGCAGGGTACTCAACAAAATTTCTTTCGGTTTCATAAAGACGAACGGAGAGATCCAGCGATGCATCCAGTTCCTTTCGAAGGATTTCATAAATCACATATACGATATTTTCTGCCGTCGGATTTAAACTGGCAAACTCTTTTGTGTCGAGGTTCAGATTTTTATGATCAAACCGGGCGAGCACATGCTTTTGGATAATGGATGATAAGGTGGAGAGGTTTATCACATATCCGGTTACCGGGTCCGGTATACCGGTCACTTTCACAACCAGTTCATAATTATGGCCATGGAAATGCGGGTTGGAGCATTTCCCGAACTGTTCCAGGTTTTGTTCATCCGTCCAGCCGTGCACAAAAAGCCGGTGGGCTGCATTGAAATGCTCTTTTCTGAAAATAGCGACTTTTTTTTCCATTATGATTGTCCGAAATATTCCACAAAAATCCGGGGCGTTTCATAGAGTTTAATCGCATGCAGACTAACAGCAGCCGGCAGGCGGTTCTTCAACTGGTTCCAGATTCCGATGGCCAGGTTTTCTGTCGAACACATTTTGTCTTTCATAAAATCCACTTCGATGTTGAGATTCCTGTGATCCAGTTTTTCTATAATATGTTCTTTGATGATTTCGCTCAGTTTTTTCACGTCGAATAAAAAACCGGTTTCCGGATCCGGTGTTCCTTTGATGGTCACGTATAACTCATAATTATGTCCATGCCAGTTTTCATTCGCACAAACGCCGAATACTTCCTCGTTTTTTTCGCGCGCCCAGGACGGATTATATAATTTGTGTGCCGCATTAAAATGTTCGATTCTGGTGAGAAAGACCATCCGGGATAAAAATTTTTGCAAAGGTAATACATCGTTCGGATTGGACCGGTTTACGGATATTTGCATATGTTCCTGTTACTGATATCGGCTACGGATTATGAGATCGGTGAAACGGCCCTTTGGCTGAACAATCCATCCACACTCCTTAACGTCTTAAAAGCCGAATTGTTGATTAGCGGGATCGGGCAATTGCAGACGGCTTATACACTGGGGAAAAAAATCAGTGAAATGAAACCTGACCTGGTGATCCAGGCGGGAATCGGTGGGG
>DHWT01000314.1 GCA_002413325.1 Chitinophagaceae bacterium UBA5175
CCCGTTGACGGAAGCAATCAACCGCCTTTTCCCGGCATGGTAATGCCGGTCTTCCTTACCATAAGCAAATAAATGACGTTTGTCATAAAAGCCGCATTCCCCGGTAGGCAGCATCCAGACCAGGCGGTTGAAATACAGGAAACCATTTCCGGTATCTTCCTTTGCGATGATGCTTCCGGTAATAATAGCGGATTTTTTGGCAGCGGTATTTCTCATCCACTCAACAGTCGGTCCTTCCATGGTTTCTGCCAGGGATTCCTTTTCCATGCTGAACCCGGTACTGAACATTTCAGGAAGGATGATCAGTTCCGTTTTTTCGGGGATGCCGGAAATTTTTTTTTGCAGCATGTCCAGGTTCGCTGCTTTATCCTCCCAGTAAAGCCGGGACTGTATCAGTGAAATCCGGAGATTGGTCATATTTATCGGTTAATCAGCCGCTGTTCCGGCATTATTTTCACCCGGAAAAGACCAGGATTTGATCAGGGCAGGTTCAAAGCCTCTTTGCAGAAGGTATTGCTGCCATTTATTTTTCTTTACAAAAATATTCTTTTCAGACCGGAGCGCATCCCATTTTTTCCCTGCCTGGCGCCTGAAACTATCAGCATATTCCGTTTCATCCAGGGCTTTCAGGGCCTTGATGATACAATATTCGCTGATTCTTTCCTGGCGGAGTGCATGACGGATCTTTTGTTTACCCCAGCCTTTAATCCGTGATTTTCCCGATGCAAACAGGCGGGCGTATCGTTCTTCATTAAGGTATTCCTCCTCGATCAGGCGGGATATCAGCCCTTCCACTTCTGTTTTAAATAAACCCAGGGAATAGAGTTTTTGTCTCGCTTCTGCGTGACTGCGTTCCCGGTAACCGCAATAATGTTTTAATTTCTGTAATGCCTGTTCGGATGTAATCCTGCTCTTTGAATATGATGAACCGGGGAGCGTCATGGCTTCAAATATAGAAAAATACACAAGTTATTATAAGGATATTCACCCTCCGATAATCGACTCCTGCTCTACCGAAAAAATCAGTAGTTTCGTCCCAAAGTCCCGATACATGAAGTTTATTGTTTCGTCCTCGGCTTTGTTAAAACAATTGCAGCAGATCAGCGGGGTCATCAGTGCCAATACGGTACTACCCATACTGGAAGATTTTTTATTTGAAGTGGAAAAGAACAGGCTCACCATCGTGGCTACGGACCTGGAAACCGTGATGAAGGTTCACCTGGATGCGGAAGCCCGCGAAACCGGGAAGGTTTGTATTCCTGCCAAGATCCTGCTGGATTCCCTTAAAAATATTGCAGACCAGCCCCTGGCTTTTACCATCGATAAACAGTTTGCCGTTGAAATCACCACCGATAACGGCAAATACAAAGTGATGGGCGAGAATCCGGATAATTTTCCCAAAGATCCTTCAGCGGACGAAACCACTTCATTTGAAATGCCGGCCTCCGTCCTGGCTACCGCCATCAGCAAGTCCCTGTTCGCTGTAAGCAACGATGACCTGCGGCCGGCCATGACCGGGGTTTTGGTGGAAATGAGCCCGGCAGCCATTCAGTTTGTGGCAACGGATGCCCACCGGCTGATCCGGTATAAAAGATCGGATATTTCCTGTGCCAAAACAGAGTCCCTGATCGTACCGAAAAAGCCGCTGAATTTATTAAAGTCGGCCCTTCCCTCTTCAGATGAACTGGTAAAACTCACATATAACAGCAATCATCTGTTTGCGAACTTCGGCGGACTCCAAATGAGTTGCCGCCTGATCGACGCACGTTTCCCCGACTATAAAGTGGTGATCCCGGCCGACAACCCCTACAAGCTGACGGTGAGCCGCAGTGATTTCCAGGGCGCCCTGCGCCGGGTAAGCGTTTTCAGCAATAAGAGTACCAATCAGATCGTACTGAGTATTCACGGAAGCGAACTGCAACTGGCGGCGCAGGATGTGGATTTTTCCTTTGAAGGGAATGAAAGAATGAAATGCCAGTACACAGGAGAAGATATGTCCATCGCCTTTAATGCAAGATTCCTGATCGAAATGCTGAATGCAACGTCTTCAGATGAAATTCGCATAGAATTGTCTACATCAACGAAAGCCGGCATTATTAAGCCCGTAGAACAGGATCCGGCAGAAGACCTGCTGATGCTGGTTATGCCTTTAATGTTAAACAGCTAAACGGAGACCCTAATTTTTATTACACAAAAATTGAAAAGGTTTCAGCTCCTGTTGTCTTACGATACGCTGGATGTAACGGGTTCCCTTTAAAATTTTGTAACGGTTGAGATCAAACACTTCGTGTGCGAGACAGAAGGTTTCAAGGGTTTCGTACTGGAAAAGAAGATCATTAAGTTTTTCGAGTTCTGTAGCCATGAACTGCTCAGTAGCGAATTCGTCTTTCATGAGGACAAGTAAATCTCTATCCGGTGTTTTCATTGCAATTAGATTTTAGTATCCGACCATACCCTTGTTGAGCCCGCATCCGCATTTCTTGCTACTGCCTCCGATGTGATTGCTGGAACTGCAACTCGCGCTTACAATTGTAATCATAAATAATAAAAGGATCAAGAGGGTAAGCGGATTTTTCATGGATTTCTTTGCACTAATTTATAAAAATTTGCGGTTAATTGCAGGTTTTTGTCCCGTTTTTAGAAATTTTATATGCAGCAAAAAGGGCCTGTTTCTGTGCTCGTTGCACCGCTCGACTGGGGCCTTGGCCATGCAACACGCTGTATTCCAGTTATTAGAGAGTTAATAAGCCAGGGAGCCCGGGTCACCATCGCGACCAGTGGCAGGCAGAAGGCCCTGCTGGAAACCGAATTCCCCCTGCTTGAATTTCTCGAAATTCCGGGCTATGAAATCAGGTATACATCCGGTATTTTATTGAAATGGGGCCTTCTTTTCCGGATTCCGGCCATTTTGAAACAGATCCAAAGGGAAAATAAATGGCTTGTGGATTTAATACAAAACCGGGATATAGATGCGGTGATTTCCGACAACCGGTATGGACTTTATTATGAAAACCTGTACTGTGTTTTCCTGACCCATCAGTTGTTTATTCAATCAGGCGTCCCCGGGATCATGGGCCGGTGGATTGATCATAAAATATTAAAATGGAATTACAGGCTTATTGGAAAATTTTCAACCTGCTGGGTACCGGATCAACCGGGTCCTTTTTCCCTCGCAGGCAAACTCTCCCGACCGCCCTGGCAGCTGCCCATCCCGGTAACATATACCGGCATTTTATCCCGTTTTAGACCCATGGAAAAAAGGGGCGGCAACAATTCTTTACTCATCCTTCTTTCCGGTCCGGAACCGCAAAGAACCCGTTTTGAAATAATTTTATTCAGCCAGTTAGCCAGAACGAACCGGAGGGCCACGGTGATCAGGGGACTACCCGGTTTGGAGGGTCAGGTTCCTTTTATTCGGGAAGGGATAAAAATATATAATCACCTGCCTTCGGAAGCATTGATAGAATGGATGCATGAATCCCAGGTTATTATCTGCCGGAGCGGTTACAGTACCATTATGGACCTGGTGCAAATGAAAAAAAACGCCATCCTGGTTCCGACACCCGGTCAAACAGAGCAGGAATATCTCGGCCGGTACCTGCACGAAAGGAAATGGATGTATACGGTTTCACAAAAAAAATTCAAACTGGAAAAGGCATTGGCCGCCTTTCAGCGGGCGGAACTGTTATTGCCTGAAAGGAGGGACGATCATTTGAAAGAGGTCATTGAGGATTTGATTCAGAGAATGACTGAAAAGAATTCGCATGGATCAGAGGTCATGCATTGAAACAGGCTAAACTTCAGGCCCAGGGTTAAAAACTTTATTCCGGTTTATAAAAAAATAAAAAACTTTTTTCCGCTCCTGCAAAATCTTTCCAGGAATCAACAGAAGCGTTCACGGCAAATACACTGCTGGTGGGCATGTTGGTAACCTGGGTATCGGTAAGGGACGAAGCGAATTCAGTAATGCCCGGGTTATGGGCAAACAGGGCGACATGCTGATATGCGTCATCCAATCCGCTGACCACTTTGGAGAATTGATCCGGATCTGCCTGGTATAAAGAAGGGATTAAGAGAATATCCTTCATCTTACGGTTATATTCATTCGAAAACAATTCTGCTGTAGTTTTCGCTCTTAAGGCCGGGCTGGATACAAACTGGTCTATCGGAATTTTCTTTTTATACAACTTCCTGCCTATTTCCGCAGCCTCCCGGAACCCGCGTTCATTCAATGGCCGGTCAAAGTCTGGCGACAATCCCAAAGAATGCGAACTCTTTGCATGCCGTACCAGTATTAAGGTTTTCATGTTTTGAAGAAATTAGATGAATAAATTTTCTAAAGTCTCTCTTTTATATAATAGGCAGCTGCTACCGGTTGTCCATTCATTTCCTTGCCCCCGCTCCGTGAAATTACGTGCTTGTATATTTATTTTAAGGTAAAAAATCGGGCCACAAACGGGGATTTCCGTGGACTTTTACGAATTACAGCATTAATTTTTTTATTTCTGTTTCATACAATAAAAAACTTCAGTTAAATCATTGTAAAAACAACAATCAAATAATATTTTAGTACCTGACCCGTTTATAAAATACCCTAGAAAAACCCCTACCATGCGAAACAAATATCGTGTGTTTTCCGCCGCCCTGTTATTGACATTCTCTCCCATTTTACAATCCGGTAATGGATTGATGGCAACAACACTGAAAAAATATCCGGCGCCGGTTACACTCTCCAATGCCTCCCTGAAATTTGAAGCCGAAGTGAGTAATTTATACTGCCAGATCAACCTGGAAGAATCAGGCCTTCGCCGGGAAGTATTTGAATATGCGTATAAAGGCTACCTGCGCCTGCTGGATGAACACCGGATCATGAAGAGTCAAATCATTACGATTTGTGATTTCAGTCAGTCGTCCAGGAATCGGCGTTTGTATGTGGTGGACCTGGAAAGCAGGAAAATACTCGTGAATACCTATGTGGCGCATGGACGCCGGTCAGGGGGTGAGTATGCAAATTCATTCTCGAATAAACGGAGTTCCCATAAAAGCAGCCTTGGTTTCTATGTTACCGAGCGGACTTATACCGGCAGGCATGGCCTGGCGCTGAAAATTCATGGCCTGGAAAAAGGATTCAACGACCGGGCCGATGGAAGAAATATTGTGATCCACGGTTCAAAATACGTTGGTGAACGATTTTTACAATCCAACAGGTTTAACGGCAGAAGCTTTGGCTGTCCGGCCATACCGAATTCTGATGTTAAGGAAGTGATTGAAGACATGAAAGGAGGCACCTGCTTCTTCATATATCACCCTACAAAAAAATACCTGACTGGTTCGAAAATACTTAACGGTTAAGCGGACGTAAACTCCGATGGTTTGAAGGTGAAAAAGTCCAATTTAGGTTCGTACCCTATGATTGGGCTTTTCTTTTTTACTGATATTTAAACATTGCCAACCCGTCTGTGTCCCTCTGGCCCTGATAGTTTCATGAATGGGTTGTCTAAAAAAAGCCCTGATGCAGCATTTAAAATATCCAGGCAACCGCCTGTGCCAGAACGCCCACAAAAAATCCCGTAACCATTTCAAACCGGTTATGCGCGCCCAGGATAAAACGTGATGAACATACAATACCCGCCACCAGGACGGGAAGGGTGAGGTAAAGCCCGGATGCATAGGCATCTTCCCTTTCGAACAGGAGAAAAAAAGTGATCAGTCCGCCCATGGCGACGGCGTGCAAACTGATTTTGTAAAAAATGGTGCACATCCAGGCGGCGCAGACTGCGAGAAAGGTTCCGAATATAAAATGAGCAACTACAGGCGGTGTGTCCGGCAGGTTTCTGAATACATAACTTGCCCAGAAATAAAAAAACATCGTCACGATAAAGCCGGCCAGCCGGTCGGGCCGGCTTTCCAGGGAAAGACTTTTAACAAGTTTAAGCCGCCAGGCAAGGAACAAACTGAGAGCCGGGAAAAAGATCGTGAACAATATAATGCTCAGCATGCGAAAGTTTTTGGTATGCCTGTCAATTCCCTCAAATGCTGCCGGATGGAGATAGATCAGAAAGGCGAATACATAAGTGGTGATGAGGAGTGGATGAAAGAGGATAGAAAAAAAACGGGCTAAAATACGCAGCAGGCGGGAAGTGTGCGGATCCTGTGTTAAAGCGTCGTAATCGGATGTGAGTGCGTTCATTTAAGTTGACGGTTGGCGGTTGACGGTTGACGGTTGATGGTTGGCCGTTGGCCGTTGGCCGTT